>DATGJU010000328.1:0-7992 GCA_035295045.1 Chthonomonadaceae bacterium | reverse complement strand
ATCATCAGCATGCGGCCATCCGGAAGCACCGCGCTGGCATAGTACAGCGGACCGTAGCCCGCCGGCAGATTCGGCATGGCGCTCCAGGTGCCGTTGATGTAGCTGCCGGTAGAATCCGGAGTCAGGCGTACCCACGTCGATGAGTCGCCGCTATGGCACATCACGGTGCCGTCGGTCAGGACGATCGACGTATCTACGGTGACGGGTGGCGCATTCTTCAACCGCGCCCACGGATTCTGCGCCCAAGCGGCCGGAAGACTCGCCGCGAACAGTATTGCAGAAAGCACGAGGATCGTGAGCGACGGACGTGAAAGGCTTTTGGCCTTTGGGAGCGAAAAGAGCATTGGCGTCCTCCAAGGAGCCCAAGAATCGTGATCTGTGGGCGACAGCGGCGATGGTGTGCCGAAGTTAAGACAGAACCATAGGTAAGAGTGATGGCAACCGGCATCGACTGACGAGATCGAGGCGAACAGGCAGGCGCATAACGGCCGATTGAGCAATAATAGCAAATTATCGGTCAACCGTCAATAGCGTCTGCCCGCAATTTTCAGGGCAGGCGCGCGATTTCGTGCTGTGCTGTTCGCGTTCATTGCGCGTTGACGGATACCGGTCGCGCGCCGTATACTGTAGGTAGGTATTAGCAACCGCATCCGGGGCCGCCAGCGTGCCGGAGTAACCGCACGACAGGCTCTACGAAATGCGGGCTCTGGCCGCACAGGAGTCCATCGGACAGCATATGCCCTTAATCGACTCATACGGGCGCATAATAGACTACCTCCGGATCAGCGTGACCGACCGGTGCAACTTCCGGTGCGTCTACTGCATGCCGGAGGCGGGCGCGCCCGTTGCGCCAAAGGCCGACATCCTGACATTCGAGGAGATCGAGCGGCTGGCGCGGATCGCCGTCTCGCTCGGTATGTCCAAAATCCGGCTCACGGGCGGCGAGCCGCTGGTCCGGCGCGATATCGACCGCCTGGTCGCGAAGATCGGGGCGCTGGGCGGCCTGCAGGACCTTTCTCTCACGACCAACGGCTTCCTGCTCGCGCGCTACGCCGCCGGCTTTGCCGCGAGCGGACTTACGCGCGTTAACGTAAGTCTCGACACGCTCCGACCGGACCGGTTCCAGGGCCTTGCGCGGCGCGGCTCGCTCGACGAGGTCCTGGCAGGCATCGACGCGGCGATGGCCGCGGGCCTCGCGCCGCTCAAGCTCAACTGCGTGGCGATGCGCGGCTGGAACGACGACGAAGTGGTGGATTTCGCGCGCCTCACGCTGGAGCAGCCGTTCGACGTGCGATTCATCGAGCTGATGCCTATCAACTGGTCGACAGGCGACGACAGCGTTCGCGAGATGGCCGGCTTTTTCGCACTCTCCGCGCCCGCCGGCCACCAGAGCGGCGACCGCATCTCGCTCTATGCGAACGCCGACGCGGCGACGTTTCGCGAAGCCTTCCGCAGCTCCGCGCAAGACCCAGCGGGCCAGCTCGACGCCGCGCAGATGCGCCGCGCGTTCATCTCTACGGCGGAAATCCGCGATCGGATCGAGTCGACCCTCGGACGGCTCGAGCCTGCGGAGGTCGTCACGAACGGCCCGGCCAGGTCCTACCGCCTCCGTGGCGCCTGCGGCACGGTGGGCTTCATCAGCCAGATCACCAACGACATGTGCGTAAGCTGTAACCGCCTCCGGCTTACGGCGGATGGAATGCTCAGGCCCTGCCTGATGGCCGACGGGGAGGTCGACTTGCGGACGCCGCTGCGCGCGGGCGCGACGGATACGGAGATCGAGGAGCTATTCCGGCTGGTGGTGTTCCATAAACCCAAGGAGCACCGGCTTGAGGACGGCATGGCGCCTGTGGGCCGCAATATGAGCCAACTCGGCGGATAGCGAACGAGAGAATGCGAAAGGCGCGATATGCGGTGGCGAGGACGGGCGACCTTGCGCTGGACCGCGGGACGATCGTTCCGCTCGGCGCCGGCGGCGAGTGCGCGCTGTTCTGCCACAATGGCCGCTGGCATGCGACCGGCAGCCTCTGCCCGCACCAGAACGCTCCCCTGCAGGACGCTGCCGTGGAGTGCGGCGAGATCGTCTGCGCACGCCACGGCTACCGCTTCGACCTGCGCACGGGCAACTGCTCCACGCTCGGTGGATACGGCCTGCCTGTATATCCTGTCGAAGTCGAGGGCGACACGGTGTACGTCAGCGTCTGGGAATTTGACTAACGCCGACGATGCGCACCGACGAATTTGATTACGACCTGCCGCCAGAGCTGATCGCACAGACGCCGCTGCCGCGAGGCGAATCTCGCCTGCTCGTGCTGCACCGCTTCACCGGCGAGATTGAGCACCGCTTATTTGGCGATCTGCCGGACTATCTCGCGCCGCGGGACGTGCTCGTTCTAAACGACACGCGAGTCTCGGCGCGCCGCCTTCGTGCAATCCGAGGAAACGGCGCAGAGGCCGAGGTGCTGCTGGTCCGGCCGTTCGGTGAACGCGCATGGCAGGCCATCGTCCGGCCGGGACGCGCCTTCCGGCCGGGCGCCGCGGTCACGCTGGCCGGACCGGAGGGCGGACCTGTGCGCGCCGACGTCACGGCCGTGACAGAGGACGGCGGCCGCATTCTCGAGTTTCCCACGGCCGAACTGCGCGACCGGGCTGCGACGTGGGGCCAGGCGCCGCTCCCGCCGTATATTCACGTGCCGCTGCCCCCCGAGCAGGAGGAACGGTACCAGACGGTGTATGCTAGGCAGGCCGGCTCCGCCGCAGCGCCGACCGCCGGTCTCCACTTTACGCCTGAGCTTCTGGAGAAACTGGAGGCGGCCGGGACAATAATCGCCCGTGTGACTCTTCACGTGGCTGTAGCTACCTTTCGGCCGGTTCGCGCAGAGACCGTCGAGGCGCATGAGATGCACGCCGAGACGATCGAGGTCCCGCAGGAAGCGGCAGACGTGGTGAATGGCTGCCGCGGGCGGATCGTCGCCGTCGGCACCACGAGCGTGCGGACGCTGGAGACAGCCGCTGCGGCCGCCGCTTCATCCGGCCCCACGGCGGGCCGAGTAGCGCCAACGACGGGCGAAACGCGGCTGTTCATCGTGCCCGGATACAAGTTCCGAGCGGTGGACGCGATTATAACCAATTTCCACCTGCCGCGATCCTCGCTGCTCATGCTGGTCAGCGCGTTCGCGGGGGTCGAGTCGACGCGCACGGCTTACCGCAGCGCGATCGAGAACCGCTACCGATTCTTTAGCTTCGGCGACGCGATGTTGATCGTCTGAATGATCCGATGCGCCCCGCGCGGATTTGTGCGGGCGAAACGATCAGCCTTTGCGTTGCCGGCCTTTCGGAGAAACCTGTCTTGCGCCTGGATGAGTGGCAGAAGTATATCGAGTCCGAGTTTGTCGAGATCGACGAATCAGCGAAGGCGGAGAGCCTCGACTCCGCGCACGATCGCGCTCCTCGCGCGGCCGCCAAGGACGGCATCGAGACGGCTGCGCCTCCCGGCCCGGATCCACCGGCCGAGCATGCCCACAAGGAAATCGACACGCCGGTGACGGGCCGCACGCCGCGGCGCGGCAGCCGGCCTAAGCGTAATGCCGCAGCGGCTCGCGCCGGCGCGGCGGACGGCGGCGACGCCCTTCGCGACACCGCAATTACGCCGACCGCCAAGGCGGCTGAGGGACCGGCGTCGCTCGCGCACGACGTTGCGCCATCCACTCGATCGGGGCCGTACGCCGGCGCTACTAAGCCTGACGAATCGGCTGCTCCCGCGGACGACGTGGCCGCGGTCGCGGCAGGCGAAGCCGATCTTGCGGATGCTGCAGCCGCATTGAATTCGCAGCCGCCGCCCGTCGCAGCAGGTTCGGATGCCGCAGCGCAGCCTTATGCGACGCTCGAAAGCTCCGGTCCCGTCATCTCCCGGAACCGTGTCGATGTGGCCGGACGATCCGCCGTTACGGCGGACGCCGAAGTACCGGCCTTCGAGAGGTACATCACACAGTCCGAAGCGGTGATTTCGGATCCGTCCGGGAACGAGGGAGGGCCAGACACGACAGACGGCCGCGCGGCCGCGCCTTCCGCGCCGATCGGACCTGTAGCCGGCGAACGGCCGGAACCGGATCGCTCGATGCAGGCAGCGCCCGATCCGCCGGTTTCTGCCGATCTTGGTTCAGGCGCCGAAGACCGCGAGCCGACGGCCGGCCCCGGGCCGGACGCCACGAGCGACGTGAGCGGCGCCACGAATCATGAGCCTCGAGCCACAAGCCACAGGCCACAAACCGCCGTCGTGCTGGATCGGTATCCACTCGCCGCGTCGCAGCAGACGCTGCTCCAGCTTCGCCTGGTGGAGGCGGGCCAGTCGACGAGGGAGCAGCAGGGCGCACGGCACCGGCGCGCCGCACTGCTCCGGCGGATCTGCGATCCCGCGCTGACGCTCGACGAGGCGTCCCTGCTGCTCGACCTGACGGAGGATGCAGTCCACGAGCTGGCGGCGGCAGGCAGGCTCCCGATGGTCGAGCCGTCCTCGCGGCAGGCGCAGAGCAGTCGGCGTGGGCAGCCTGCCGCCGGGCAGCCGCTGATTCGCCTGTCGGATATTGTCGCCTATCTGGCCATGCGCCGGGCCCGCGCCTGAGCGCAGGCATGCCAACTTCGCGCGCACCGCGATAACCGAGTCACCGTGGAGTTTTCATGAGCACCAAGCCGCTTCGGATCGGGATGTTCTCGGAGAGCTTTCATCCCGTGCAGAACGGCGTCACGACCTCCGTTAGAACCCTCATCGGAGAGCTGCGCAAGTTGGGCCACCACGTTTGGGTCTTCGCGCCGGAGCATCACGACCAGCCGGCGCACGAGACCAACGTGGTCCGCTTTCCGTCATTCGTCACGCAGTTCAATCCCGAGTATCCGCTGGTGTATCCGTTCCTTCCACGTATCCGGCTCGCCTCGCAGATCGAGCGCCTGAAACTGGACGTGATCCACACGCACTCGCCGTTCGTATTGGGGCTGACCGGCGCGGACCTGGCCATCCGCCGCGGCATTGCCCTCGTCTCCACGTTCCACACGCTGTACAACGAGTACAGCCACTATGTCTCGTTTCTACCGGAGTCGTTCACTCAGGGCATTTTAGAGGCCTACCTACCGTGGTACTATAACCGTTGCGCGATCGTGACCGCACCCTCGCAAGTCGCGGCAGACCATCTTGCCAAGACGGGCGTCGACCGGCCGATCGAGGTCGTGCCGACCGGGATTCCGATCCCGGATCCGGAGTCAATAGACGCTCGGAAACAGGACTCGGTCCGCGACCGCCTCGGCGTCGCCTCCGGCCAGGCAATGCTGCTCTACGCTGGCCGGCTCGCGCCGGAAAAGCAGATCGGCTGGCTGATCGACACGTTCGCTTGCATCCTCGACCGAGCGCCAGATGCGATACTTGCTATCGCCGGCGGCGGTCCCATGGCGGACGAGCTGGCCGACCACGCACGTGCCACCGGGGTCGCTCGGAGCGTGCGTTTCCTGGGTCCCGTTCCGCGTGCCGAGATGGACCCGATCTACGCTGCCGCCGATGTCTTCGTCTTTCCTTCGCCCTCCGAGACGCAAGGCCTGGTAATCGGCGAGGCGCGCGCGGCCGGCACGCCCGCTGTAGTCGTCGATGCGGGCGGCGGCCCGGAGACGGTGCGCGACGGTATCGACGGATTCCGCGTGCCGGAGGGTGACAAGGCTGCGTTCGCGTCGCGCGTGTTGGAGCTGCTGAATAATCGCGAGCTATTGGCGCAAGTTTCGGCGCGTGCACGGGAGACAGCGCGCGACCAGTCGCCGGAACGGATGTCGCAGCGGATGCTGGAGATTTACGAGCGCGCTCGGCAGATCGGCGCCACCGCGGACTCTGGCGCGGCAGAGATCACCGTGGACGCCGACGAATCCTGGGAAGCCGCGATGGAGCCACACGGGGAGAGCTAGTTGGGACACCTGATCGAGGCGCTCGGGCTGTGGATACAGCGGGTCATCAGCATCGGCGGCTACCCGGGCATCGCACTACTTATGGCGATCGAGAGTGCATGCATCCCGCTGCCGAGCGAGCTGATCATGCCGTTCGCGGGCGCCCTTACGACCGTCGCGGTGGCCCAGTCGCTGCACCGCGGTCCGCTCAATTTCCACCTCGTGTCGTTCGCGGGGGCGATTGGATGCGCGATCGGCTCGGCGGTCGCCTACTGGGTCGGTGCGAACGGCGGCCGCGAGTTCGTCTTTCGATACGGCAAGTATATCCTCCTCCGCCGCAAGGACGTGGACAACGCCGACCGCTGGTTCCAGCGCCAGGGCGCCGCAGCGGTTTTTCTGGCGCGGCTTCTTCCGGTCGTGCGTACCTTCATCTCCCTTCCGGCCGGGATCGCCCGCATGCCCTTCTGGCCGTTCCTTACACTCTCGTTCGTCGGCTCGCTCCCCTGGTGCTATCTGCTCGCCTACGTCGGCATCAAGTTCGCTGACAACCTGGAGGCGCTCAAGAAGTATTTCCACGGCGCCGACCTGGTCATTGGCATTCTGCTGCTGGCCGGATTCATCTACTGGCTGTGGCGCCACCTCCGGCCGGAAGAGCCGGCACAAGAGGCCCACTCATGAGGTCCGCAGTCCTTCCCGAAAACCTGCCGCCCCGCATCGAAACTCCGTGCCCGCTGTCGCCGGATCAGGTGTCGTCCTTCGTGCAGAACGGCTTCCTGGCGGTCGAAGGGCTGATAGCCGACGCCGAGATCGCGGAGCTGCAGGCCGATACCGTTCGCATTGCGCGGGGAAGCTACCCGTGCGACAGCATCGCGCCGGCCCCGGAAGAGCTGTCCGACGATGCGGTGCTCCGTACGATCCTCTGTATTCACCAGCCGCACTACATCAGCCCCGTCATGGAGCGATACGCGCGGCATCCCGCCGTCTGCGGCGCGCTCAGCCAGATCACAGCCGCGCATCTGCCCTTCTGGGATGGCAGCGTCAAGTGCATGCAGACGATGCTGTTCGTCAAGCCACCGAGCTTTCAGGGGCAGGCGTGGCACCAGGACGAGATCTATATTCCGACGCGGGACCGCTCGCTGATCGGCGCGTGGATCGCCATGGACGACGCGACGATTGAGAACGGCTGCCTTTGGGTCATACCAGGCTCGCACCAGCCGGGCTACCTCTATCCGCAACGCGCGCACGACGACCCGGATGAGTTCGACTTCGCGAAGGAGAGCTTCGGGTTCGACGAGTCGCTGGAGGTCCCGGTAGAGGTGAAGCGCGGCGCCGTCGTCTTCTTTAACGGTTATCTGCTGCACCGCTCGCGCCGGAACCGCAGCAGCGTCTACCGGCGCGTCCTGGTGAGCCACTACTGCAACGCCTGGAGCCTCCTGCCCTGGCAGGTGAAAGAGGGCGAAACGGTTGCGAGCGCCGACCGCAGATGCGTGCTCTCTGTATCCGGCACCGACCCGTACGCCTGGAAAGGGTACGACAATCCGATCGCCAACGTATGGCTTCGAACCTGCAAGGCGACCGAAGAGACCAAGGAGCGGGCCGACGGCGCGAAGGAGGAGGCGGAGTGATCGACCTGACGGGCAGACATATTTTCGTCGTGGGCGGTAGCCGAGGCATCGGCGCCGCGGCGGCCCGCATGGCGGCGAAGGCCGGCGCACGCGTGAGCGTCAACTACGTATCCAACGGCGAGGCGGCGCAGCGAGTCGCGGCCGACATCACGGCGGATGGCGGGCAATCCTTCGCGTTTCAGGCGGACGCCGCCGAGGAGGGCGCGCTGGACGCCGCGGTGCGCGAGTCCGTGGCGCGGCTCGGACCGCTGCATGGCATGGTGGTGTCGGCGGGGATATTCGAGGGGCTGCCGATCGAGGAGATGACCGGCGCGTTTTGGGACCGTGTGATGAGCGTCAACCTGCGCGGCACGTTTCTGGCCGTCCGTGCCATCGTGCCTCATCTGCGTTCGAGTGGCGTAGGGGGCAGCGTGGTGATCTACACGTCTACGGCGGGCCAGCGCGGATC
>DATGJU010000327.1:0-5055 GCA_035295045.1 Chthonomonadaceae bacterium | reverse complement strand
AGGCTGTCGAGGCCGATCCGAACTTCTCGACCACCCTGCCCGATCCCAACCGGGACGGCCAGCAGGTCACCGTCGGTCTGCCGGAGGTGCAGCTGTTCGACGCCTACGTCAACTCCCTCCGCGTCGAAGTCGCGCTCTCCCTCGCGTACGTCCGCGATCCAGGCAACGAGCACCTGATCCCCGTGGACCCGCCCGTGCCGGTCAACGGTGGCGGCCCGCCGGCGATCTTCGCCTCCGGCGGCGGCAGCGGCTCGGCCGGAAGCGGCGGCGTAAGCGGCGGATCGACCGGTGGTGGAACGATCGTGCCGACGGTGCCGCCCAGTCCGTTCGCCTCGCTGGATGCGAACCACGACGGCAAGCTGACGCCGGACGAATACCTGCCTCCGAGCCCTTTCCTGACGCTTCGCGATCCCGCGCTGCTGACCACGGCCCAGAAGGCCATGCTCGCCACGGCGGACCAGGAGACGAAGGGAATCAACGGCGTGCTGGCGCGCCCTGCTGACGCCGTCTTTCTGGTATCGAACACGGACGCGGTGCGAGCCGTGCTGACCGAGACGCGGGACAAGGTGGTCCCGCTGATCCAGCAGGCCGCAACCGGCCCTGTCACGATCGACGTGCCACGATACGGCGGCCCGCTCGCCGGCGCGGCCGGCAGCGGTCCCGTCGCGGTCAGCGGCTCCGATCAGGGCGGCGTTTTCTCGGTTGCCCCGAAGCCGCCGGTGCCGTCAGGCGGCGCGGGCGTCGCAATCCTCCCGATCGCGTTCACGACGGAGCCGGTGACCATCGACATCGCGGCCTGGTTCAAGCAGCCGCCCGCCGACCTGAAGGCGTTCGCGCCAACCTACACGCTCGACGCCAACGGTTTCCCGGACCCTTCGCTGACGAAATACCCCGATCCCACCTTCGGCGGCCTCTATCCCAACGGCCTGCCCACCGACCTGATGCTGTAGCCCGCTGCAGCCCGGAAGTAAAATGGGGCGCGGGCATCTGCCCGCGCCCCACCCCAAATCACCGCCAGGCGTACCCCGGCGCAAGAATCCTGTTTTGGTATAAGTCCTATAGGTCTTATAGGTCTTATGCGTCTTATAGGTCCTGCTGAACCCATCGACGCCGACGGCCCTACTGCAGCAAGACCCCGCGCCCGGCCGACCGCGCGGCCTCGCGGCTCCGCACCTGCGCCAGCACGCGCCGTCCCTGTACCACGCGCTTCATCTTCGCCGCGACGCCCTGGCGCGACGCTGCTAGGGCTGCTTCGCACTCCGCGAGCAAGGCCTGAATCTCCGTGCAGAGCGCCGCGGTCTCTGCCGGATTCGCCGCCGCGGGACGAGCGAGCGCGCACGCGGCGACGGTCGGCCCGAGCAGGCCCGCAGCGGCCCGGATCACGGTCAGATCGTTCCGCCTGGCGGCGCGCCGCAGCTCCATCGCGAGCTGGCGGAGTCGGATAAGGGGCGCCAGCGGTGCGGCGTCTGCCGTGGGTGCCGGCTCAGGCATTGCGGTCACCCAATCCGGCTTCCCGGCGATTGGCGGCCAGCGCCGCCCGCATCGCCGCGATGGTGGCCGCGTGCGCCGCCGCCGGTGACGCGTCAGGCCCGCCGGCCGGCCGAGCCGCCGCAGCCCCATTTTGAGCGGACGGCCGCCCAGGAGCCGCAGGCGCGGAATCTCGGCCCGCGGCGGACTGGCCGGGCCGGGGCGCGCCGGTCCGCCGGCCCACGGCGCTGCCCGCGGTTGACGGCCCGATCGAAATCGGCTCAGCGTCCGAAAGCGCGCCATCGCCGGAAGCGAGGCGATCGATCTCCACCCAGCTGGCGCGCATCTCCGTCAGGAGGTGGATGACGTGGTCCACCTTGTCCGCGCGGTCGTAAAGGTTCGCGGCGACCAGCTCCTCCAGGACATGCGCGTAGATGTTGGACAGCCTGGCTGCAACGTCGCCGCCCGCTTTCCGATCGAGCGATGCGATCAGCTCGCCGACGATGCGCTGCGCTCGGACAAGATTGAGGTTCTGCGTCTCCAGATCGCCCCGCAGCATCGCCGCCCGCGCGATATGGCAGAAACGAATAGCGCCCTCGTACAGCAGCACGATCAGCCGCGTGGGGCTCGCGCTCTCCACCTGCGCCCGCTGATACTGCGCCATCGCCTCGGAGCGAACGCGTGGAATGCCGCGCGGTGTCTCGACGGACCGCGTGTTCGCCGGCTGGCCCGCCCCGATTCCCCGATTGCCCGCCGTGTCTACGTCGAGCGGTGCTGCCGATCGGCGATCAGCCATCGTGTGTTTCCATTGCCTTTCAGTCGATTGTTCCGCTCAGCGCCCCGAGCGAGCCGGCTTATCGCCCGATCTGGCCAATGCTGGTGCTCGTGGACTTGATCTGCGAGATCGTCGATTCCAGCGTCGCGTACTGCTGCTGAAGGTCGGCCTGCATGGTCGTGATCGAGGCCTCCAGATCCGAGATGTTCTTTTTGTTGTCGTCGATCGAGTCCTGGAGCCCCTGGGCGCTGGTCGTCAGCGCGCCCGTGAACCCGTCCGTCTGCGTGTTGACGTAGTTTTTCAACTGATCGGCGACGCCGCTCGAAAATGTGATAGTCCCGTAGCTGCCCGGCGCGGTCGCGGTGACGCGAAGCTGCAGTCCGAGCGCCTGGCCCTTCGCGATGCCGTTGCCGCCGGCCTGCGAGCCCAGCAGGAACTGCCCGGTGCCCGTTGCCACCTCTCCGTTGATGGTGCCCGCCACGTCCTGGCCCTTCTGGTCGACAAGCGCGGTGCCGATGCCGGTGCTGTTCGCCGTCGACGAGTCGACGTTGGACTGGACCGCGAGCTCGGCGAGTGAGCCGTACGACTTGGTCGTGAGCGTGAGCTTGCCGCCGACGTTGGCGGCGGAGAGAATCGGACTGAGCGTCTTGTCGGCGTTCAGCAGCGACACGATGCCGTCTACCGTGCTGCCCTGCGGAAGCGTCAGCTGGTAGCCGCCCGCGCTGCCGGCGATCGTTCCGAGCAGCGAGCCGGTGAAGGTGAGTGTCTCGTCCTGGCCCAGTCCGCCGGCAAGCACGTTGGACGCGGTAACGACTGCCTGCTGCGCAGGCTGCGTTATCGCCACCGCATAGCCCGACCCGGTCGTCGGCTGCGTGTCGCCCGTGCCCGACACGAACTGCACGGAGGAGTCGGTCGGCTGGCCGTTGGACTGGAACAGCTTCGCCACGCCCTGCAGGTTGTCCGTCAGCGCCTGCGTCAGCGCGGCGTCGTCGATGTTCAGGTGGTTGGTCTGGTCCAGCGTGATGCCGATCTGCGAGATCGCGCTGAGCGAGCTCGGCAGGCCCTGAACCTGGCTGGTCGCCTGGCTGACCAGCGAGTCGACGATGGTCGAGGTCGTGGAATCGCCGAAAAGCACGCCGGTGTTGCCGGTAGTGGGATCGAATTGCGACTGGTTTGAGATCAGGTCGATCGTGTCGTTGAAGGACTTCACGTAGGCCTGGATGTTCGACTTGATGGTTGCGGTGTCGCTGCCGACGCTCAGCGTAGTCGTCGCCGGAGTGCCCGTCGAGCCGTCGCGCAGAAGACCGATCGTCACGCCGGAGATAACGTCCGTGATCGTGTTGGTCGGCCGCGAGCCGGCGATGCCGTCGATCGTGAAGTTCGCGTCCTGCGCGGCCTGCGTCTCAACGCCCGTCGCGTAGGTGCGCTGGATGAGCCCCAGGTTGGCCAGCACGTTGTTGTTATCTACAAGCGCGCCGCTTCCCGCGATTCCGCTAAGCTGCAGCTGCTGCTTCGATCCGCCGCTGATCGGGTCCGTCACGGTAGCGACGGAGGCGACGCTGCTGCCGAATGCCGCGTTGATGTCGGAGGCGATTCCGCCAAGCGACTTGCTCAAGTCGATTGTGACGGACTTCGTCGTGCCTCCGCTGGTTATGGAGACGGCGCCGGTCGTCGGTGGAATTGCGGTCTGGCCCTGGAGCGTTGCCACGCTGGTCGCGCTGTCCGCAAACAGATCGGAGCCCACGGTCGTGCCGCTCACGACGTGGCGCAGCGCGGCGCCGGAACTGAACAGGCCGAGCGTCGAAGACAGCAAGGTCCCGCCGGCCGTGTCCGAAAGGCTGGGCTTGCCCTGAATGCCGGTACTCGTGCTCGCGAGGGTCAGGATGAATTGGTTGGCTGAGGGCGAGATGATCGACGCGTTCACGCCGGCGTTCGCTGAATTGATGTTGCCAGCCAGCACCTGGAGGCTGTCCCCGGCCGCGACGTTGATCGCCTTACCGTTTACAAGGATCTGGCCCGAATACCCAAGCGGTGCGGTCGCGCTGGTCTGAGCGGTCGCTGCGACCTTCTCCGCCTTGGCAAGATTGGTAACCGTGAGATCGTGGCTTCCGGGCTGCGATCCCGTGGCCGCCGAAACCGTAGCAACGTCGGTAGCGCTGCTGGTCGCGGTGACGAGATTGAAGGATCGCAGGCCGTCGATGGTTTGCGCCGTGGTCTGGAACTGCAGAAGCTGCGCGCTGACGGAGTTGTAGGCCGTCTGCTTGTTCTGCAGATTCGTGATGTTGTTCTTCCAGATCGTCTCCGGCTGGCGCGCAGCCGTTACGGTCGCGTTTATGATACTCGTGCTGTCGAGTCCGGACGCGAGGCCCGAAAAATTGACTCCGCTGACGCTCATACCGCTTAGATCCCTGCCGTCGGCCTAACATCCTGCGTGACACTTACGGGCCGCCCGTCGGATGGGCGGCCCCGTAGCATTATCGGCTGGTGTTACCGGAGAAGAGAGAGTACCTGCTGCGGCGCGGAGTTGGCCTGCGCCAGTACGGAAGTCGCCGCCTGCTGGATGATCTGGTTCTTCGTCAGGTTCACAACCTCTGTCGCGACGTTCGTATCGCGGATCTGGCTCTCGCTCGCCTGCAAGTTCAGGACACCGACACCGAGGTACTGGACTGTGCTGTCGAGCGTGTTGGTCTGAAAGGCTCCCAGGTTTGCGCGGAGCTGCGAGACCTGCGCGATCGCCTCATCCGAGATATTGATGGCGTTATTGGCGCCCTGCGCCGAGGTCACGTCGATTAGCGACAGGTTCGATCCCGGTA
>DATGJU010000326.1:0-5026 GCA_035295045.1 Chthonomonadaceae bacterium | reverse complement strand
AAGGAGTCCGGCGCCGAGGAGGCAGAGGCCGGCGAAAGCGGCAACGATCGCCACGAGCGCGTCACCGATGCTGAGCCGGCCGAACGGCCATGCGGCCTGCTCGGCGGATACACGAGCAATTACATTCGTGTCGCGTTCTCGGGCGGCTCGCACCTCATAGGCACGGTCTCGCCCGTCAGGCTCCTGGAAGCCTCCGCGTCGGGTGCGCTAGGCGAGATCGGCGGTGCGCATTTCGGCCCGCTGGAGGCGCCGCCGGACGCGGATTTCATCCCGCTGGCCAGCTTCTCAGGGCAGTTGTCCTGATTTGCGGGGCGGCTCGTCGCCGCTCACGGAATGCCCGCTTGACAGAGCAATTGCAACGATTCATAATATCCGTACATAATATTGTGTAGGCAATGCCAAGCCACAGGCGCCTTCGCCGAGCCGTTCCGGCCGATGGCTGCAGCAGGAGAAAGCAAGATGAGCCGAGCAGCATTCATCGTTTCCCGTTCCAGCGTGCGCCCCGCTTCTATTGCGATTGCCGCCGCCCTATCCACGGTCCTCGCAACGACCGGCGCCTCCGCCCAGCGAGCCGGACACGCTCACTCGGGCGGCGGATCGTTTGGCGGCGGCCGCCCGTCCGTTCACTTCAGCTCCGCCGGCCGCTCGTTCGGCGGCGTGTCGCGCGGGGCTTTCGGGGGCCATGGAATGGTCCGGCGCCCCTTCGCGATGGGCAGCGGCTTCCACGGCGGCCTATCCGGCTTCGACCGGTTCCACCTCTCCAACGAGTCCTTCCTGTCGGGCCACGGCCGACCGTTCTCGACACTACACGCGCGGCAGTTCTTCCCGATCGGCCACTTCCCGTTCGCGTACCGGCCCGGTTTCTTCCTCGGCATAGGCTTCGGCTTCGGCGGCTACGATCCGTTCTTCCCGTACGCCTATCCCTACTACCCATACTATCCGTATGATCCTTACGGCCCCTACGACCCGTACTATCCGCCGGCGTACGGGACGCCGCCGCCTCCGCAGCGCGACACCTACCGCGTCGGCGAGAGGCTGCACTCGCCCTACTACTACTGCGGCGACCTTAACGACGGCCTGTTCGTCAGCTCGTCGGTGACCGTGGCCGAGCGGCCGCGCCATCTGTACACGCCCGTGCCGATCTACGATCGCAACGGCACGCTGGACGGCTGGCGGGACCTCGGCGCCACGGACTACCTGGCGGACCGGAACGTGGAGGGCGCGGACGGGCACATCCGGGATCGCGCGGAGGCGGACACGGGGCTGGAGAAGACCCTGGCGGACATTCGCGATTCCTGGACAAAGGGCGACGTCGAGCCGCTGGCGACCCACGTCAGCGCGCGCAGAGAGATCGCCATATCGATGAACGGACAGTGGCGATACGATCTCGAAGGCGGCGACTTCATCGGCCTGACTCGGATGGCTCTCGCCTCAGGCCCCGGTCTCCGCTTCCAGTTCGACCACGTCCATCGCCGCGCGGACGGCGTCTACGCCGCAACCGGCCGCCACCTCTACACTGACAAGAATGGCGCCGAGCGGGCGGTCTACTTCACGTACGTGATCGAGAAGCGGACCACGGACTACGTTATCACGCAGGTCGCAACCGCCACCGATCGCGACTAGACAGCCAGGAGCCACATGCCGCGTCCGCTTGTGCTTGGGAACGGCAATATCCTCGTCGCCTTCGACCGGGATATTGCCGTTCGCGATTTCACCTTTCCCTACGTCGGCCTGCTGAACCATCTTAGCGGACACCGGATACGGCTCGGCATCTGGTGCGATGGGCGTTTCGCCTGGATGGACGACGCGGGCTGGGCCTGCGATCTGCGCTACCGCACGGATACGCTGGTGACCGACGTACGCTGCGAGCATCGCGACATGGGCATCGCGCTGGCGCTCTCGGACTGCGTGCTCCACCGCGACGACATCCTGCTTCGCCGCATCGAGGTCCTAAATCGCCTCTCGCACGCGCGGGACGTACGCATCTTCTTGAGCCACGACTTCTATCTTGCAGAGACCGACTTCGGCGACACCGCATTTTACAATCCGTATCTCGACGCCGTTATCCACTATAAACGCGACACGTACCTATTGATCTCCGGCCGGGCCGGCGATGACGGGCTCTATCAATACACGACCGGCATCAAGGGATTTCGCGGCGCGGAGGGGACGTGGCGCGACGCGGAGGACGGCGCGCTGTCGATGAATCCTGTCGAGCAGGGATCGGTCGACTCTACGATCAGTTTTCGGTTCTCCGTTCCGGCCAGCGGCACAGCCACGGTCCAGTCCTGGATATGCGCGGGCCATACGATCTCCGATGTGACCCGGCTTCAGCAACGGATCGCCAAGATCGGGTTCGACGCCCTGCTCCAGCAGACCGCGAGTTACTGGACGGCCTGGGTATGCTGCGAGGCCGAAGAGGCGCGGCTCGCCACTCTGCCACCTGAGATCGCCGGCGCAGTCCGCCGCAGTCTGCTCGTCATACGCACGCAGATCGACAACCGTGGCGCGATCATTGCCGCGAACGACTCCGACATAATGGAGACGGCCCGCGCGCACTACTCGTACATGTGGCCGCGCGACGGCGCTCTCGTGGCGCAGACGCTGGACCGGCTCGGCTATCAGGATATTACGAGGAGATTCTTCGAGTTCTGCCGCGACAGGCTGCCGGCGGACCGGCCGGCGCTCATGCAC
Source organism: Chthonomonadaceae bacterium (assembly GCA_035295045.1). Lineage (GTDB taxonomy): Bacteria > Armatimonadota > Chthonomonadetes > Chthonomonadales > Chthonomonadaceae > DATGJU01. Next base: position 2,332 of record DATGJU010000326.1, on the reverse strand, counting down.
AAGTACAGTGCGGACGGCTCTTGGGGCGCAACCTGGCATCCGTGGAAGGTGGGTGACCAGAACGAGGTCCCGTTCCAGCAGGACAGCACCGCGCTGGTGATCTGGGCGCTATGGCGTCACTACTCGAGACATCAGGACCTGGAGTTCATCGAGGATCTCTATCGCGAGCTGGTGGCGCCGGCCGCCGACTTTATCGTCGCCTACCGCGACCCGAGAACGGGCCTGCCACGGCCTTCGTACGACCTGTGGGAGGAGCGCCGGGGCGTCAACGCCTTCACCTGCGGCACGGTGTTCGCCGCGCTCCGATCGGCGGCGACGTTCGCAGAGCTGTTCTCCGACTCGCAGGCCGCCGCCTACTCGGACGCCGCGGAGGAGGTTCGCAGGGGTGTCTCGGAACACCTTTGGGACGAAGGATCCGGGAGATTTGCGCGCCGACTCATCGTGCACGCCGACGGATCGTACGAGCGGGACATGACCATTGATGCGGCTGTCTACGCGCTGTTCGCCTTTGGCGCCTTTCCGGCCGACGACCCACGGATCGAGCGCACCATGCAGCAGACGCTCTCCCGGCTCTGGGTTCAAACGGGAATTGGCGGAGTGGCACGCTACGAGGACGACTACTACTTCCGCCGCAGCGAGGACCTGGCGCGAGTGCCCGGCAACCCGTGGATCATCTGCACGCTCTGGGCCGCCCAGTACCACATCGCGCGAGCCAGGGAGCCTTCCGACCTGGAAAAGCCGCTCGGTCTGCTCACGTGGGCAGCGAGGCGGGCCACTGCCTCGGGCGTGCTCCCTGAGCAGGTCCATCCCTACACCGGCGAGCACCTGTCGGTGTCGCCACTCACGTGGAGCCACGCCGAGCTCGTAAGCACCACCCTGCAATACCTGGACAAGCGCGACGCACTGAAGAGTTAGCCCGCGCGAAGCGTTGCCGTGGTTAGACATCGTGAAAGTGATCAGCGCGGCCGCAGCATAGCCCCCAAGGATTGGGGGCTGGGGACGGCCCTGACATCAGTCGCTCACGGCGCCAGGACAAAAGCCTGGCGGAACTGAGGTCGGGGCCGCTTTGGCACCTGCAACTTCGCGGCTCAGCCGGATCCTGCAGGCGCCGAACGAGCTTCTGCGCCGTAAGAAACGGAATGCGGCGTCATTGCCCAGCTCCGGGCGCCGCCAGGTCCCGCGCGATCTCGGCAAAGCCCTGTTCGCGGGCCCAATCCGCGGCCGTGTGCTTGGTACTGTCGCAAAGTGACGAATTGGCGCCATGCCGCAGCAGCGATCGCACCAGCGTCCGCCGACCCTCTCTCGCCGCCATGATGAGCGCGGTCTCGCCCTGCGCTCCCTGCACGTCGAGGGCGGCGCCACGCTTTAGCAGCGCTTCCATCGTGCCCGGCAGATTGTTCTGCGCTGCGGCAATGAGCGGAGTCGTGCCCTTATCGTGCTTCCAGACAATCGGACAGCCGCGCTCGATGAGGAGCTGGGCGAGGATATCGTCGCCTGCCTTCTCGGCGGCGAGCAGGATCGGCTCGCCTTCAGGAGTGTCGATGTCCACCCTCGCCTTGTGGCTCAGGAGCTCCCGGACGATTTCGATGTTATCGGCTTTGACCTCGCTCGCGAGGAGCCAATCGGTTCGCGCTGTCGCGGCTGCGGCAGCGCCGCGCACGCCCCGCGGCGCGATCGCCGCAGCTTGCGAGCCCGGTCCTGCTTCCGTGTTCGAGTCCGCGCCGCCCTCCAACAGAACATGCACTATCGCGGCGTCGCCGGTCGCCGCGGCGCTCGCTAACGCGGTCTCGCCGTAAGTCGTCTTCTTGCGCAGCCGGGCCGGACTCGGCAGCAGTTGCTGGGCGAGCGGGGCGGTCGCATGTCCACCGGAGATCAGGTAGTCTAGCGCAGTCTGTCCAGATGCGTCCATGTTGTCGCAGGACGCGCCATGCTGCTTCAATTCGAGGATCATTCCAGCGTCCCCGACCCGTGCCGCGGCCATAAGGCACGTTTCGCCGGTACTCGTCTCGCGGGTATTTACGTCCGCCCCGGCGATGAGCAGCTTATGAGCTTCGACGATCTGGCTGGAGTTGAGCGCTTCGAGGAGCTGCTCGCCGAGCGTCTTCGGCGACCTGTGATTGGCCGAACTGTAGAGCCGCCAGCCGGCAACGAAGACCGCGACGATGGCCACGAGGAGGATTACGCCGGTGTATTTCGCGGCACTGCTCATGTGTGATCGCGTCCTCGCATAGTCGATTTGAACGACGCATCCGTACAGGGCGCGCAATGCATGGACCGCCTGCGGAGTTGGGAAGCGATGCGCTGCTACTGCGGCGCCGCATCCGGTGCGCCG
>DATGJU010000325.1:0-21671 GCA_035295045.1 Chthonomonadaceae bacterium | reverse complement strand
CTTCGCCCCCGATCCTGGGGGAGTTAGGGCGGCCCGCGGCATTCCGCCCCCCGGCCCCAATCCTGGGGGAGTTAGGGCGGAGTGCTGCCTTCCGCCCGCCGGCCGCCAATCCTGGGGGAGTTAGAGTGGAGGCGAGTGCGGCCTTCCGCCCACCGGCCCCCAATCCTGGGGGAGTTAGTGTGGCGGCAAGTGTGTTTCGCGGGAGTGGGGGCAGTGCGCCGGATTCCGCACCCCGACCCCCAATCCTGCCGGTGGGGAGGCGACTTCGGCTGCCCATACCATGCAGATGCAGCGGCTGGCGGAGGATACCCATTGCGACGGATCCGTAATGCTAGCCCAGGCGTGCAATTTAGCGCAGCGGTCAATCGTGTGCAGCCCCCTCTGGCGGAGGCGATGTTGTGGGATGTGCTTCGAAACAAGCAGGTCGCGGGATTACGGTTTCGGCGCCAGCATCCCGTTGGACGGTATGTGTTGGATTTCAACTGCCCAGCTTGTCAACTGGTGATTGAATTGGACGGGCCATACCATTCGGGCCAGCGGGAGCGGGACAAGCAGCGGGACGCGGAGCTGGCAGCGCACGGCTGCACGATATTTCGGTTCAGCAATCAGGAGGTTCTGCACGACATCGGCAGCATCGTCCGCAGTGTTGAAGATCATGCCGCGAGGTATGGTCGCGCCGACCCAACCTAAGCACGGTGCGAACCCAAATGCGGTCCCCCTGGCGGCTTCACTTCGGCCGACCTTTTTCATATTTAGCAGTTTAAGTGGGGTATTTCGGGTTTTGAAACGCGAAATAAGTTACCAAGCAGTACTACTATTGCGATGGCAGCGATGTTATCGAACCGTTGCTCTCACTGTCGCGAGAACAACTGCTTGAACGGTGTGCAGCGATCTTGCAATAATTCAACCTGCCTGCGAGGCAGCGCTGCTTGCGAGGGCCGAATTGCGCCCTGCGCGTCCGGATCGACGCAGCGTCCGCCGCCACGTTCTCTCCCGGACCGGTCGGGGGCGGGGCGTAGCGCCTCGATCACTTTGTAGCAAGGTGCCACTCGCCGCCACATTGACTCCCGCAGGACTGGGGGCAGGGGGGCGGAACGCTCCAACACGGAGCCCGCTGCCACATCGACTCCCCCAGGATTGGGGGCCGGGGGGCGGAATGCCGCGCGCATGGATCGTGATAGGGCTGGGATTTGGCGACGAGGGCAAGGGCTCCGTCGTCGATCACCTGGTTCGGCGGGACGGCGCGCGCTGCGTGGTGCGGTTCAACGGCGGGGCGCAGGCGCGGCACCACGTGGTCGCCGGGGCGGCCGTGCACGGCTTCTCGCAGTTCGGCGCGGGGACGCTGGCCGGCGCGCGCACGCTTCTGAGCCGGTACATGCTGGTCGAGCCGCTCGCGCTCTGCGGGGAGGCGCGCGATCTGGCCGCGCTCGGCGTGCCAGACCCGTTCGCGCGCATCACGATCAGCGCCGCGGCGCCGATTATCACGCAGGCAAACATTCTGGCCAATCGCGCCATCGAGGCGGCGCGCGGACCGGCGCGGCACGGCTCATGCGGCCTGGGCATCGGGCTGACGCAGGGCGACGCTGAGACGCTGGGCGAGGAGGCCCTGCGCGCCGGCGACCTGGCCCGGCCGGCCGTGCTCCGCGAGAAGCTGGCGCTCAACCTTCGCCGCCGCCTCGACGATATCGCCGGCTGCCGCTCGCTGTCCGGCTTGCCTCATCAGTCCTATCCGTCCGATCGGACCGCTCCGGCCGGCCGGTCCCCGGCCGCGAGCGCGAACGCGGGAGATGCGTCCGCCGGCCTCCTGGCCCGGCTCGAGGGGCTCGATCTGGCCGACCTCGCGGCGTTCTACGGCGAGTTCGCGGCGCGCGTGCGCATCGTGCCGGATGGCGAGATCCTTCACGCTGTTGCGCACGAGGACACCGTCTTCGAGGGCGCGCAGGGTGTGCTGCTGGATCAGCGGCACGGCTTCTTCCCGCACGTCACGCGCTCCAACACCACCTTCGAGAATGCGGATGCCTTGCTCGCCGAGGCTGGCTTCGCGGGCGAGCGCGTCCGCATCGGTCTGCTTCGCCCCTACTCCACGCGCCACGGCGCCGGCCCGCTGCCGACCGAAACCTCCGGCCTGTCCGTGCCGCCGTGCCACAATGGCGAGAACGCCTGGCAGGGCGCGTTCCGAGTCGGCTGGTTCGACGCCGTGGCGGCGCGTTATGCGCTCGCCGCCGCCGGCGGCGTCGGCGTTCTCGGCATCACCGGCCTCGACCGGCTCGCCGGCCTGCCTTCGCTCGTGGTCTGCACGGCGTACCGGGCGAGCGCGGAGCTGCCGGACGGCGTCATTCCGCCGGCCGCTGACCGCCAGGCATCCCTCCGCCGCACCGCCGCCCTGTTCGCCGCCCAGCCCGTCTATGCGGCGGTCGCGGCGCTCGCTTCGTGCGTGCCCGCCGACCTCTGGCGCTTCGCGGACGCGATCGGCGAGCTGGTCCGCCACCCGGTCGGCCTGATCTCGGCGCGGCCGGATGCGGAGAAGCTGTGGCGAGCCGGCTAGGCCGCCGCGCACGAAGCCTCGGCCGGCGGGACGCACACGCTCGGGCGCGCTCTGCTTGACATCCGAAATCTGACAAAGTATACTGATTTAGTCAAGTTTCTGATGCCCGAGTGATCCATGTCCCTCTTTAACTCGAAACTCCGCTACGCGCTCTGCGCCGCCGTGGACCTCGCGATGCAGCCGGCGGCGTGCGCGTGCCAGAGCCGCGAGATCGCCGCTCGGCAACACATCCCCGGGCCCTACCTCGACCAGATCCTGGCATCGCTTAAAGGCGCCAGCCTCGTCCGCAGCGTGCGGGGCGCCGGCGGCGGCTACAACCTCGCGCGCTCGCCGGAGCGGATAACAGTCGGAGACGTGGTGCGCGCGGTTCTTCGCAGCGAGCGGCTCTTTTCCGGCGCGCCGGACGCTGCGCTAAGCGTCGAGTCGCCAGGCGCGACCTGGGTCGTCCGGGATTTCGAGGAGCGCGCCGAGACGCTCCTCACACAGTACCTCGACGGGACCACGCTCGCGGACCTGGTGCAGCGCAAGAGCTGCGTCGACGATTCGCTTAGCATGATGCCGGGAATCTGACGCCTCCCGCTTCGCGCGCTGAACACCTTATCCGGTCCATGCGGTCAGGCGCGTGAGCTCGCCGCAACTGCTCCGGTCCCCACCGCGCTCTCCGCAGCCTCTCCCGGCATCCACACAATGAAACGGTCCCGGTGGCTGAGAAGGGTAATCTGGCTCGGCGTCGAAAACTCGGTCGGCGCCTGGCCGGATCTGGCACGGGCCGCCGCTTGGTTTTGGGAGGCCATGATGAGGATCGCCAACAACGTAACGGAGCTGATCGGCAACACCCCGCTTGTTCGGGTCAATCGAATGGCGGAGGGGATCGACGCGCAGATACTGTGTAAACTCGAGTACTTCAATCCGCTCTCCAGCGTCAAGGACCGGATCGGCGTCGCGATGATCGAGGCCGCGGAGCGCGATGGCCGGCTGACGAAGGATAAGACCGTCCTGGAGCCGACGAGCGGGAACACCGGCATCGGCCTGGCGTTCGCGTGCGCGGCCAAGGGCTATCGCTGCACGCTCATCATGCCGGAGACGATGTCGCAGGAGCGGCGATCGCTGCTCCGCGCCCTGGGCGCGGACCTGATCCTGACGCCCGGGCCGGAGGGCATGCCGGGCGCGATTCGGCGCGCCGAGGAGATGTCCGACGCGGCCCCCGGCAAGTACTTCATCCCCCAGCAGTTCGACAATCCCGCGAACCCCGAAATCCATCGCAGGACGACCGCCGAGGAGATCTGGCGCGACACCGAGGGCCAGTGCGACATCCTGGTCGCCGGAGTCGGGACCGGCGGGACGATCACCGGTGTCGGCGAGGTGATCAAGGCGCGCAAGCCCTCGTTCCGCTGCGTCGCCGTCGAGCCTGCCGCCTCGGCGGTGCTCAGCGGGAAGCCCAAGGGTCCGCACCCGATCCAGGGAATCGGCGCCGGCTTCATACCGAACAACCTGAACACGCACATCTACGACGAGGTGATCGCCGTTACGAACGAGGACTCGATGACGATGGCGCGCCGCCTCGCGAAGGAAGAGGGCATCTTCGCGGGCATCTCGTCCGGCGCGGCGATCTGGGCGGCGCTGCAGGTTGCCCGCCGGCCGGAGAGCCAGGGGAAGATGATCATCGCGATCATCCCGTCGACGGGCGAGCGCTACCTCTCGACGCCGACCTACTCCATTTACGCGGACCAGACATAGGCTTCATTGATCTGCGCTACACGCGGCGTCATATGAGATTGCAGCGTCCTTTGCGACCTACTGGCCGAGAGAACGCGCCGGCATTGACGCGGGATAACAGGAGACAAGAATGGAGATTCAGTTCAACGAAGACGCGTTCAATCACATTGTCGATCAGAATGGACACCTGTCAGACGGTTCCGTGACGCTTCGAGTCGTCGGAACACGAGCGATCTGCGATGATTGGCATTCTGGCCAAGACCCAAGCTATGTCGGTAGTCACGGGGACGAAGTCACATTTCCAAAGGAAGCGCTTTGCGACGTGTACAACGCTGCTCGCGTGTCAGCTGGAGAAGCGGCCGTAACTATTGAGGGCACTCACAGGAGCTGGCAACGATATTCCAGTATCGACACGGGAAGCGATCTGAACACAGATTTCGAATGGTGGGCCACTGTTCTGCTCCGAATGAGGCTGGGAGCGCTTCACCTGCTCGACGTTTCCTACACAGACATTGAGGTGCTCGGCAACTGCGCGTGAGTTGCGATGCTCGGCGTCCTGACGCTCACAAAGCGAGTTGTCCCCCAGGCCATTCCATCAAGGACCTCCCGTTTCCTTGAGCCGGCGGCCGCAATGCCCGTCAGGTGCTTGCAGTCCACGAAAACTTAGTATACAATGCACACAGTGCTGCCAGTCCGAAAGGTCAGGGCAAAGAAAGGTGGGGATGATGTCGCAAACGGTCAGCCTCAGGCTTCCAAACGAAATCGTTGATCGTCTGGACCGCTTTGCGCGTACGTTAGGTAACGGGACAACACGGTCCAGAGCAACCGTGATACTTATCGATGAGGGGCTGCGGGAGGAGGAGTTCACAGGGATAGAATTCCGGAACACGTCGGTCGGGCGGCAGCCCTACGTCATGCAGACGGGCATGGCGGTGTGGGAGATCGTTATGGTCGCGCGGCGTTTCGATTTCGATGCCGAGCGCACCGCACTCCACCTGGAATGTCCCGCAGCCGCGATCCGGGCGGCACTGTCCTATTACGACGCATATCGCAGCGATATTGACCAGGCGCTTCAGGACAATGAGATCGGTGAAGCACGTCTGCGACGCGCATTCCCAAATCTGAAGGTAATTGAGGTCCCGGCGGACAGCGACGCCGCGGCATCCTGATCGGCGAGTTCGGGGCAAATCAGGCCTAGGCGTCACGCTATGCCCGGGATTCTAACGGACGCACATATCTCGCCAAGGGTGGCGGCGCAGGTGAGGGCCAAACGTCCGGAGTGCCAGATCCACAGCCTGAGGTTGTGGCGCGGAGGCGAGTTGCTGGACGCTGAGGACGATCTCATCCTTGCGGCAGCACTTGAAGCCGAGCTCACTCTGGTGACGTACGACCAGCGTACGATTGTGCCGCTCGTAACGCAGTGGATGGTGGAGGGGCGGGACCACAGCGGCGTGGCTTTCCTCGACGAAAACAGTATCTTGCAGGAAGACATCGGCGGACAGGTCCTAGCTATCGTGGAGATGTGGGACGCTGGCCGCTGCGAGCAGTGGCCAAACAGCGTCATGTATTTGCGACAGGCACGTACAAGGTAGCTCTCCTGGCGGGCTCATCGTGAAAAGTCGGGTCCCAACAATGATCATCAAGGATAACGAGAGCATAGACATCGCGACGCCGGCGGGGCCGATGCGTACCTGCCTGTTCCGGCCGGCGGCGGAGGGGCGCTATCCGGGGCTCCTGCTCTACTCCGAAATATTCCAGGTCACCGGCCCTATTCACCGGACGGCGGCGCTGCTCGCGAGCTACGGCTTCCTGGTCGCCGTGCCGGAGATCTACCACGAGCTGGAGCCTGCCGGCACGGTGCTGGCCTACGACGAGGCGGGGGCGGAGCGCGGGAACGCCCACAAGATCGCAAAGGAGCTGGCGAGCTACGACGCCGACGCGCGCGCCGCGCTGGAGTACCTGAAATCGGACGCAAGATGCACTGGCGTTGTGGGCGTCATGGGGATCTGTATCGGCGGGCACCTGGCGTTTCGCGCGGCGATGAACCCGGATGTTCGCGCGGCGGCCTGTTTCTACGCCACGGACATCCACAAGCGGGGCCTGGGCAAGGGGATGAACGACGACTCGCTGTACAGGGTCGGCGAAATCCGGGGCGAAGCTCTGATGATATGGGGCCGGCAGGACCCGCACGTCCCGCGCGAGGGGCGCCGCACGATCTACGACGCGCTGGCCGACGCGGACGTCAATTTCCAGTGGCACGAGTTCAACGCCGCTCACGCCTTCCTGCGCGATGAAGGGCCGCGGTACGACCCCGCCATGGCGCAGATCGCCTACGGGATGGCCGTGGAGCTCTTCAAGCGCCGCCTCGGCCAGGGCGACCTGCCTGCCAGCGGCCCTTCGGCAGGCGCAGCACAGACGCGACATTAACCATTCGGCAGTCGGTAGTCCGTTCGTTATTGCCGACTGCCTAGCGCCTACTCCAGCCCCTGCTCCGCCAGCTCGATGGCGCTTACAAGCGCGCGGGCCTTGTTCACGCACTCCTGGTACTCGTTGGCCGGCACCGAGTCGGCGACGAGTCCGCCCCCGGCCTGCAGGTAGGCCGTGCCACCGTCCACCAGCATCGTGCGGATGGCGATCGCCATGTCCATTTCGCCGCTGTAGCTGAAGTAGCCGACCGACCCGGCGTAGAGACCGCGCCTGGTCGGCTCCTGCTCGTCGATGATCTGCATTGCCCGGACCTTCGGCGCACCGGAGACCGTGCCGTGCGGGAAACAGGCGCGCAGCACGTCGAACACATCTCTGTCCGGCCGGAGCGTGCCGGTCACGTCGGAGACGATGTGCATCACGTGTGAGTAGCGCTCGATGATCATCAGCTCGTTGACGCGGACGGTGCCGTACTCGCAGACGCGGCCGAGGTCGTTGCGGCTCAGGTCCACGAGCATGATGTGCTCGGCCCGCTCCTTCTCGTCGGCGAGCAGCTCCGCCTCCAGCCGACGGTCCTCCGCGTCGTCGCGGCCGCGCGCGCGGGTGCCCGCGATCGGCCGCAGCCGGGCGGTGCGGTCGTCGACGGAGACGAGGATTTCCGGCGACGTACCGATCACCTTGCGCTCGCCGAGCGAGAGGTAGAACATGTAGGGCGAGGGGTTTACGGAGCGCAGCGCGCGGTACAGATCGAAGGGCGGCGCGCCGAATTCGACCCTGAACCGCTGCGAAAGTACGATCTGGAAGGCGTCGCCGGCGAGGATGTATTCGCGGCACCGCTCCACGCCCGCCTCGTAACTGGGACGGGGCAAGAGCGCCTCGACGTGCACGGGCGCGGTGGGCCGGCCGGCCGGCGGGGGCGCGGCGGCAGGGCTGCGCAGCCGCGCCAGGAGCGCATCGATCTTGACGACGGCTTCCTCGTAGGCTGCTCCCGGTTCGCCGGTGACATGGGCGTTGCACACGACCTTGAGTCGATGGCGCACATGGTCGAAGATTATCAGCGTGTCGGTAAACAGGAGACAGGCGTCGTCCACATTGAGCTCATCCGGATTGTTGTCCGGCAGCCTTTCGAAGAATCGAACGATGTCGTAGGCGAGAAACCCGACGGCTCCGCCGCTGAAGCGCGGCAGGTCCGGCGCCGGGACGTAGCGGTACCGGCCGAGCAGCGCCTTCACGATCGTGAGCGGGTCCTCGCCCTCCGCGATCTCCTGCCTGCGCGTCTGCCCGTTCTCGGTTATCTCTGCCCGCCGGCCCTTGCTCCGGAAGATCAGCGACGGGTTGCTGCCAAGGATCGAGTAGCGGCCGATCCGTTCGCCGCCTTCTACGCTCTCCAACAGGAAGGCGTACCCGTTGCTGCCCGCCGGCTCCGTTTCGACCAGCCGCTCGAACGCCGAGACCGGGGTCATCCGATCGGCGAGGATCTCCCGATAGACCGGGATGAGGTTTCCGCGTGTGGCGCAATCGAGGAACGCCTCGCGGTCAGGCAGAATCGTGCTCATTTGCGGCTTCTACCGAGGCCGAACTGGTCGCCGTTGCGGACCGGCCTGTCGCCGTCGTAGTCGATCTCGACCAGGTTCTCGCTCTGGACCGGGCGGCCCTGCTCGTCCGTCAGGCGCGCGACGATCTGGCGACTCCTAACGTCGATCACTTCGCCCGTGGAGGGATAGGCGAAGCGGCCGTCCAGGCTGAAGGTGACCCAGCCGGGCTGGTCCCGCAGCGGGATCGAGGCGACCCAGACCGGCGGCATCTGCCGCGCGTCGAAGACGTGTATGCGCTGGTTGTGGCCGTCGGAGAGCCAGAGCTGCGACTCGTCGGGCGTGAGTCCGATGCCGTGGCTCGGACAGCCGTGCCGCTTTACCGCTCCCTTCACCCCGTTCGGCACGTCCACCTGCCAGAGCACCTTCCCCGTCTTGATGTCGCCGACCTCGAAGCCGAGCCGCTCGTTCACGTTGACAAAGACGAGAGTCTGGCTGGCGTTCACCGTGAAGGGCCGGATGACATTGCTGAACGGCCCGACGGTGCGCACGACCGCATGCGTCTTCGTATCGACGACGGGCAGCAGCGGCGATTTCAGGCCCGCGAGATAGGCGAGTCGGCCGTCCAGCCCGATAGCGGTGTTATGCGAGCCGGAGTCCGTCCTGACCGTCGCGACCAGGTCGCCGGTGCGGCCGTCCACGACGTGCCAGGACGGACCCTCCAACGTGGGAACGTAGAGCAGCGCGCCGTCGGGCGTGATGGCCATGCGGTCGCAGCCGCCCTCGTAGGTGCGGTTCCAGAGGAGCTGCTCCGTTCCGAGGTCCATGCAGAGGAGCCGTTTCGTGGTTGAGATGTAGAGCCGCCCTGTCTTCGCACAGGCGCAGACACCCTTGACCGGCTCCGGCGTCTCTCCGGCGGGCGTCTCAATCGTCGGGATTCGGCGGACAAACTTGTGGCCGTGATCCATGTCGAAGACGAGTACGCCGACGCCGCCCCACTGGACGTCGCTGCGAATCCCGGGCTCCGCCACGTAGAGCAGGCGCCGCCGCGCCGCCGCCGCCGGGAGGCAGAGAAGCAGCGCGAACCAGGCGGCCGCGCCGAGCAGAGCGAAGAGTCGTCTCACCGTCGAGAGATGCATCTTAACTCACCACCCATCGTCCGAGCACAGGCTGGCTCTCCGCGCCGCGACGAAACCGATAAGGGTCCAGATCGGGCCCGGACCGGGGTGATCGGACGGGCCAGAACGGGCGTACCGGGTTGAACAGCCGGACCAGAATGGCCGGACCGGGTTGAAACCCGTTGCTTGAGTGCAAAGTCCGGCTTCGCGGACTAAATGCATAACCCGCGACGGCGGGTTTCGCACGTTAGCCGCGGCTTTCAACCCGCCGGGCCAAAATCCACGCGCTCTGCGTTCTAACGCGCCGGGCCTTGCTACCGGAGCGGGCGGACGCGCAGTCTAGCCTCGTATCGGCCAAGTTCAACGCGCCTCCGGCCACCCCAACACCGAACACCAAACCGGATACCGGCGTTCAGAAGCGCCGCGGCGGACGGCCCGGCGGTGGGCCAGGACGCCACGGGCGGTCGCCGTCCGGGCGGCCGCGGTAAGGTCCGCCCTGGCCGCGCGGCGCGGCGTAAGGCCCGTCGTCCCGGCGCCCGCGGAACTCGTCGAACGGCTCCTCGCGGCGAGGCCGGGCGACCTCGACGAAGACCCGCTTTCCGCGCAGCTTCGTCCGCGACAGGGCCTCGATCACGCGGGCGGCATCGGCCTCCGGCACTTCGACGAACGTGCTGCGGTCCATGATGTCGATCGCGCCGATGGCGTTGCCGGGAACGCCCGCCTCGTTCGCAATCGCGCCGACGATGTCGCCGGGCCGGATACCGTCCTGCCGTCCGATCTGCAGGTAGAGGCGCGTCATGCCCGCCTCGGCGCGCTCCGTCTCGACGTTCGCTTCGGACACGTCGTAGTCGCCGGCGCCCTTCTGAGCCTGCCAGAGAAGCTGCAGCGCGGCGGCCGCGACCTGGGACACGTCGTAGTCTCCCGACTCGGCCAGCTCCTCCACGGTCATCAGGTGGTTGTCGTAGGCGCCGTCCGCCAGCGTTTCGAGAATGCGCGCCTTGAACATCTCGCGCCGCCGCGAGGCGATGTCGGCCGTGCTCGGCACGCGGGCCGGGCGGATGGGCGCGTTGATCATTCGCTCGATCTGGCGCAGCTGGTACCGCTCGCGCGGGCTGACGAGCGTGATCGCCTCGCCGCTGCGGCCGGCGCGCCCCGTCCGCCCGATCCGGTGGATGTAGGACTCCACATCCCACGGAATGTCGTAGTTGACGACGTGCGTGACCTGGTCGATGTCCAGGCCGCGCGCCGCCACGTCGGTGGCGATCAGCAGGTCGGCCTGTCCGGCGCGGAAGCGGCTCATCACCCGGTCGCGCGCCGCCTGGTTCATCTCTCCGTGCAGCGTCTCGGCCTCGTAGCCGCGCATCTGCAGCGACTCGCCAAGCTCGTCGACCTCGCGGCGGGTGCGGCAGAAGATGATCGTGCTGCCGGGCGTCTCGTGATCGAGGATCCGCGAGAGCGCCTCGACCTTCTGCGACGGCAGGACCTCGTAGTAGGTCTGCGACACCTGGGCGACCGTGCGCCGCTTGCTCTCGATCGAGACGCGCTGAGGGTCCCGCAGGTAGTCGCGGGCGAGCGCGGCGATTCGCGGCGGCATGGTCGCGGAGAAGAGGGCGGTCTGGCGCGTTTCCGGCGCGGCCTTCAGGATCTCCTCAACATCTTCGAGGAAGCCCATGTTGAGCATCTCGTCCGCCTCGTCCAGGATGACGACGCGGACGCGCGCGAGGTTGAGCGTGCCGCGCCGCAGATGGTCGAGCACGCGCCCCGGAGTGCCGACGACGACGTGCGCGCCCATGCTGAGCGCACGGAGCTGCCGATCGATGGGCTGGCCGCCGTAAATCGGGACGACGCGCAGCCGATGGTATTTCGTCAGGTTGTAGGTCTCCTGCGCCACCTGAATGCAGAGCTCGCGCGTGGGGAGCAGGACGATGGCCTGCGTATGGTGCTCCGAGACGTCGAGCCGCTCGGCCAGCGGCAACGCGAATGCGGCGGTCTTGCCGGTGCCGGTCTGCGCCTGGCCGATGAGATCGGAGCCCAGGAGCAGGAACGGGATGGCCTGCTCCTGGATGGGAGTCGGCGCCTCGAAGCCGGCCTCGACGATCGCGCGCATGGAGGGCTCGCTGAGCTGGAGTCGGCGGAATCCGGCCGCAGGCAGGACTTCCGCCGCCGGATCGTCGGCCGGTGGCTCGGCCTCAGGGGCAGGCGGCGGATCGGACTCGGCGGCCGGCGGCGGCGCCACCGTTTCAGCCGGCTCGGCCGACGCCTTTACGGTCTTGCGGGCGCGGGATGCCGGCGGGGCGGGCGTCGCAGCGTCTCCAATGGGCGCGGCCGGCGCGGGATCGGCAGCATGTCCCGCCGCTGCCGGCGCCGCGGGCTGCTGCGCGGCGCGGCCCGCGCCGTCGCCCGCCGCCGTGGCCTGCGTGGTTTCGGATGTCTCCGGCGGCGTCTCGGCCGCCTTTTTTGTTTTCGTCGAGCGCTTCTTTACAGTCGTCTGGGTTTCTGGTTCACTCATTATAGAATCGGTTATCTCCTTTATTGCCGCAATAGTATACCCTGAGGCCGGCGGTGGCCCTGGCGGGTCGGTCGTGGGTCGCGATTGGCGGGTCGTGGCTTGCAGGGCTGTCTCAGCGGTCGTGTCCTTCCTGCTCGCACCCTTCGTCCGATTCCGGGCGCGGAGCCGTGCCGGGATTCTTTCATTTCGTGTTGTGAAGGGCGGTTTTTGGAGAATTCAGGATGAAAAGGCGCGCGCAACGAGCGGGGTCCGAGGTGTTCTTGAGATCGGGAGCGGCGGGGCGAGGGTCCTGGCGACTGGGGCGCTTTGGAATTGCCCGGGGCGGCCGACCGCCGCTTGGGCGGCTGCGTTACGGATTTAGCGGACGGGCTATTCAAGACGCGCGGAAACTGGGGCGAAACAGTCCGGTTGGATGCACTTTCGCGCAAAAACGCGCGGATTCTGTCTGCGGTTTTTCTTGACGGTAGGGCGCTTGCTTCGATTGTGCGCAGCGCATCACCCGGTTGCCCGTTCCTTTCGGCAGGCGGGCGCTTTCACGCTGCGCGTCGAGGTGGACGATTACGTCCTCGTTTGGGGGGATGGCAGGTAGACCAATCGGTTCTGCCAGTCGGAGGCGTGCTCTTGGTCCCAGAGGAGCAGCAGAGCCCGAATCAGCGCGCCGAAGTCGTTGCCCGCTATCGACTTATCGTCAACGAAGATCAACCCGCCGAGGGCGATGCCCGACGCGAAAAGGAACGAAAGCTCCGAAAGGATCTGAGTGTCGTAGGTTACCAGCGTGAGCCCCTCTTCACGCGCAGCCATGAGAACGATTTCGTCGGTCACGGCCAGGTATTCGCCTTCGCGCCACTCAGAAAGGCTTTGAATGCGAACATCGGGATGCCTGGCGCGGATCTGCTCGGCGACCACGGGCGAGATGTTTTCATCGAGGAGCAGCGATAACATCGTGCCGCGTTACTCTTCTCGCAGAGCGGATGCTGGAATGGTGATCGCCTCTATCTGAGGCAGTTGGCGCTTGAGCGTGTCGAAAGTCACCGCGTCATACAGGGCGATCTGTTCGTCGATCTCGTCTGAAAAGGCCTCGTAATAGTTGAACGCCGCCTGCACCCAGGCGCGCAGTCGGTTCGGCCAGTATGAGCAGACTCTATCTATGTCCATACCGTAAGACTTTGCGATCTTGATCACCCAGTACACGGGAAGCCTCGAATTCTTCATATACGCCATGCGCCCGTCCGGCGTATCCCGAAACTCGATGAATGCGAACTCATTCTGCCGCAGCCACTCCTCCAGAGCCACCGAGACGGTTTCGTTGACACTCCGATGCCTGCGCTGTGCATATTGTTTTACTCGGTCGGCTGTCCGTTCCGGCAGGCGTGCGCTGATAAGCTGTGCCATGTCGCGGCTCCTTGAAGAGATTGTACGTGTTAGTATACACCATCTTCACGCTAAATGAAAGGCATCGGCGCGACGCCGGGCCGCGCTACGTCTTACTGAGATCGGCGATGACGCTGTCGAGGAAGCCGGGGAACCAGGAGCGGCTGGCCGCCTCGGCGGGCGGGTGCGCCTTCAGCTCCTGGATGGCGGGCAGCAGCGCCTTGTCTTTGCGCTCGCGGATCGCGTCCGCGGCCGTGGCGACCGCCTGGAAGTCCGAATCGGCGAGCGCGGCCCTGAGCGCCTCGCGGGTGCGCGGCTCGGCGGCGTCGACGTGGCCGAGCGCGGCAATCGCCGCATAGCGAACCTCCGGCTCGTGGTCCGACAGGGCCGCGAGGAGCTGCGTTATCCCGGCTTCGGAACGGCTGTTGGCCAGCGCGATGTAGGCCGCCGTGCGGATTCTCTCGTGCAGCGACGGCATCCAGGCGGCCCGCTGGATCACGGCCAGGTTTCCCTTCGCGTCCCAGGCGGTGAGGGTCGCGAGCGCGGCGGTGATGACGCCGTAGCGCTCCTTATCGTTCACGAGCGCCGTCAGCGCGGCCGTATCGCGCTCGTCCGGCTTGAGCATGCCGAGAGCGCGGATCGCCTGCTCTCGGCGGGCGGAGCTGGCATGTGTTAGCTGCTCGCGGAAGAGGGGCCGAAGGTCCTCGCGCCTGAGGTCGCCCAGCCGCGACAGGTCGAAGACCGGCTCGGCATCGCGGTCCGCTCGAACGGCTTCGACCACCGCCTGCACGTCGCGCTCCGGGGGCGCGCCCGTGAGAAGGCGGGCCATGGCCTCCGCGCGGTCGGTGGGATTTGGCGCAGCCGCCAGGATCGCGCGGGCCTCGGCAGGCGACCAGCGCGGAGTGGGGATCTCGCGCAGGAAGTCGTGGTCCGGGTCGATCAGGACCGCGTCCGGCTTCGCGGCGGCCGGGAGGTCGAAGGTCTCCTCCGCCTTGCCGAGCGCCACGGGAACGCGGACCAGCCCGCCGTTCACGATGAGGCCGGCGGTGGCCGGGACGGAATAGATCGGCGTGCCGTCCTTCGTATCCTGCGTCTGCTTCACGGTGAGCTTGACGCGCTTCGTCGCGTCGTCCCAACTCCAGGAGGTGTCCAGGACGGGGTGGCCCGGCTTGTAGACCCACTGATCGAAGAAGGGCTCGAGGTCGACGCCGGTGGCCTCGGACATCGAGCGGCAGAGATCGTGGCTATCGACGGCTGAGTACATATGCTGGACCAGATAGCGGTGCAGACCGGCGAAGAACAGCCTGTCGCCGAGCTGGCGGCGCAGCGTATGCAGCACGGCCGCGCCCTTGGGATACGTATGCGCGTCGAACATCGCGTCGGCGTTCGTGTAAAGGTGTGTGGCGAGCGGATGCTTATAGCGGCGGCTCTCGCCGATGTAGCCGGCCATATCCCCGTCGAGCTCCTTCGCGTAGGCCGTCCTGCCGCGGCTGTGCTCCATGTAGAGCGCCTCGAAGAGCGTGGCGAAGCTCTCGTTCAGCCAGATCTCGCCCCAATCGCGGCAGGTGACCAGGTCGCCGAACCACTGGTGCGCCAGCTCGTGCGCGTTCAGCGAGTCCATCGCGTGCCGGCCTTCGCGCGCGTCGGTGAGCGCGCCCTCCGGCAGGGTCGTCGCCGAGACGTTCTCCATGCCGCCGCCGAAGTCGTACATCGCATTCTGCGCATACTTCGGCCACGCGAACTTGACGCCGGTGAGGTCCGAAAAGTAGGAGAGCATGTCCGGCGTGTCCTCGAACGAGTAGTCGAGCAGCCGGGCCTTGCCGCGCGGCGCGACGTACATCAGCCGGACATCGCGCCACTTCGCCTCGTGGACGTCGAACAGGCCGCCGACGAGCGACAGCAGGTAGGTGGCGTGCGGCTGGTCCATCTGCCAGTGATAGGTCCTGCGCTTACCGTCGGCGCTCAGCCGGTTCGACTTGAGCGAACCGTTGCCGATCACGGTCCAGCTCGCGGGCACCGTGACGGTCGTCTCGCTCGTGCAGAGGTGGTCGGGATAGTCCCACGTCGGAACCCACTGCCGGTTCAGGTCGCTCTCGCCTTGCGTCCAGAAGCCTACACGGTCCGGCTGCCGCTTGTTCGGCTCGATCCAGTGGAGGCCGCTGTCGGACATCACGCCCGCCCTATCGTGCTTGCCGCCGCTGTAGCGCACCGTTACGTCGACCACTTCGCCCCGCTTGAGCGGCCGGGGCGCAGCGATGAGCAGCATGTCGTCGGCGCGCGTGAAGGCGGCGGGAGAGCTGCCAACCGCGCAGGCCGCCACCTCCAGGTTCTTGCCGCAGTGCAGCTTGATCATCTTCAGGCCGTCCCGCAGCAAGGTGATACGGTTGACGGCGACGCCCTTGAAGGCGCGCGCCGGGAAGTCGATATCGAGCGTGACGGCGAGGTGGGCCAGGTCGTAGTCGCGGTCCGGCGCGTAGTGAAGCGTGGCCTGCGGCGGCGCGAATGGATTGGACGGCGGCGCGGGCGGCGCCTGCCCGGCGGCGGGCAGGGCCGCGAGCGTTATCAGGAGGCAGAGGGCTGCCGGGAGGCGTGGACGCATGGATCGGCTCCTTGTGGGCGAGTGAGGAGTATTTTACCACCCGGCATTGGGGGAGACAAAGGGTGATGGGGTGATGAGGTGATGAGGTGGGGGCTGTCCGAAATTGAAAAACCGAAATGGTATGATGGATTTTATGGAAATGAGCGATCGGATTGAGGTGGCGCGCGCGGAGCCTGCGGAGTTCGAAACGGTGCTCGCGATCCTGGTGGAGGCGGCGGAGTGGCAGGGGGCGCTCGGCCTGCGCCAGTGGTTTCCGGAGCTGTTCACCGTTCACCTTCGAGAGCAGATCGAGCGGGAGGTCGCGGCCGGCGACGTCCACCTGGCGCGGATGGGCGGCGAGACGGCCGGAACGGTGACACTGCAGTGGGCCGACACGTACGTCTGGGGGCCGCGCGAGCCGGACGCGGGTTACATTCACCGGCTGGCCGTGCGGCGGGCCTTCGCGGGCCGGAAGGTCGGCGCGCAGATACTGGACTGGGCCGCGGAACAGTGCGCCGCCGCCGGCAAGAGCTTCCTGCGGCTGGACACGATGAGCGTCAACCTGCGGCTGCGCGCCTACTACGAGGAACTGGGCTTCGAGTTTCGGGGCATCAACCCGACGCCGGTGTGGCAGCCGGCGATGTACGAGCGGCGGGTAGACGCGTAGCGATTCGTCGTTGTTCCTCACACGAAGACGCAGAGTCACTAAGGGATACGGGGAGGCGAATCGCGCGAAGATCGCAAAGGACGCAAAGAGGAGGGAAGCGGGCGGCCGGACAGCTCGGTACCGAACGCCGATTCTGTCGTCCAGCGGCAATTGCTCTTCCGGTTATTGAACGGTCGGCCCAGTATAGAATAAGGCGTAGGCGAGTGAAGAAAGGGAGGGCAAGAATCACCATGGACCGGTCGCCGCGGTTTGCACGCATCAAATTGGGAGCTAACGAACTGCGCACTGTTTTCGATCTTCTGGGCACAAAGGAGAACGATATTACCAAAAGCGTCGGCTGGGCGCTGTCCAGATCGCCGGCGCTGCTGGATGCTCTGGCAGTTAAGATCGGCGCTGGAGCGGGGGCATTCGACGAGGTGCGGCTCCAGGGCTATGACCCGAAGACAGACGAATCCGATGACCAGCAGGCCACGCCTGAAGGTGGCACAGCTCGGTCCGCGAGGCAGAGTACACATGGCGGCTACACGGACATCGAACTGGTTGGCCGCGAGCACCACGTAATCGTCGAGGCGAAGCGTGGCTGGTGGCTACCGGAAGACGAGCAACTGCGGTTGTACGCGCGGCGGTTTGAGGACGATGGGAGGGACTGGCATTCGTTCGTCGTAATGAGCGATTGTTCGAGGCAATACGCGGTTACGCGGTTGCCTGATGGCGGGTACCCCGTCCATTATTTCGCTTGGCGGGAGTTCGCGGAACTGGCGCGGAATCTCGGCTCGACACACGCGGAAAAGCGCCTGGTAAATGAATTGTGCGCCTACCTGAACGGAGTTGCAACGATGTCGAACAAAGCGTCAAACATGGTTTTTGTCGTTTCCTTGGGTCGCGGCGCTCCTTCCGGCGGCGAGTTGTCATGGGTCGAAATTGTACGGGATAAGCGCCGGTATTTTCATCCGGTCGGCAGCGGATGGCCAAAAGAGCCACCGAATTATATCGCGTTCAGATACATGGGCCAACTTCAGAGCATTCACCACGTAGACGATTGCATTGTCAGTTCGGACTCCGCGGATATGCCTGGACTTCCACCGTCTTGGGACTGGACCGATCGACGAACGGGGCCAGGTACGGGGCCGCACTTTCTCTATACGTTGGGGACAGCCATGATGCCGTCCCGCCCGGTGAAGACCGGGAAAGGGCTTCCCATGGCTACCCATGCCTATGTGATGCTCGATCTGCTGTTGACTTGCGAAACGATAACCGACGCGCTCAGACAGACAAAGCTTCGTATGACCCGCCGGCCGCGCTCTCAGTTGCGGTCGCCGCCGCCTGTTGACGGACGCTTCGACTGCGCTTCGGCTTCCAGCAGACTATTCGTAAATTGCGATGAAAGCCAGGACGAATCGATCGGACCGTTCCAACGTCTCATTTGCGGACAAAGCGACTGTATGGACAATTCCAAGCTATGGTCGGATCCGCGGCGTCCATGTTGGGCTAGCGTGCGGTGACGAGTTCGCTGGACTACCGAGCTGAAGTGACTGGAAGTGCGGAACCGACTGGGAGCGCTTACCGAAATGGTTGGTGGCGGCTCGGGGGAGCTCTGCGAGTGGACGGCCGATATGGACGTGGCGCTCCGCGTGGTGAAGAGGATGCTCGCTTAGCTGAACATCCGTGGCTTGCGTTGCGTTTTGTGCGCAGTTACTTCAGCGCTCTTGAAAGTGGTCGAGAGCAATATACGATATGCAGCTCCTGGCGGAATTCGTCCGTATATCGCAGGACGCGACGACGCTGGCCCTCCGACGAGGAAGTCGGCTGGGCGGTGTGGGAGCGGGGCAGGGTAAAGCGCTCATAGCTCGAGCGACGGTTGGGCACTCCCACGGTGCTCGCCCGCAAGCTGCTCCTTTACCGCCGCGCGCAGCAGCGCCTGCGGCGCGGCCATCGCGTAGCCCTCCAGGTCGGTGAGCGGGACCCAGCGCGCCTCGGCGCAGCCGGCCGGGCGCGGCTCCTGGTCCGGCGGCTCCAGGCGCGCGAGGAAGCCGTGGAGCGTGATTTTGTGGTGTGTCACGCTGTGCTTGATTAGCGCGACGCGCTCCCCGACTTCCACCTCGACGCCGGCCGCCTCGCGCGCCGCGCGGCCCGCGGCCGCGGCTGGATCTTCGCCCTTATCACAGATCACCCGCGGAAACTCCCAAAGCCCGCCCCACAGCCCGTGCGCCGGCCGCCTTGTCAGCAGCAGCTGGTAGCTGGTAGCTGGTTCGTGGTTCCTGGTTCCCGGTTCCTGGTTCCCGGCCGGCACCACATCGCATTCGCCGGCTACCTGCAACCTGCTACCAGATGCCGCACCGGCCTCGCACTGGCCGGCTACCTGCAACCTGCTACCAGCTGCCGCACCGGCCTCGCACTGGCCGGCTACCTGCAACCTGCTACCAGCTGCCACCACGATGGCGCTCGCGTGCGACACTGGTATGGTGGTGCGGCCGGGCGGGATTTCGGGATAGGCGGTCGGGTCGGGGCTGTTGCCGGCGACACAGTGCGGCAGCAGGGGGCACTGCTCGCAGAGCGGCTCGTCCGGCCGGCAGACGAGCGCCCCGAGCTCCATCAGGCCCTGGTTGAAGTCGCAGGGGCGGACCGCCGGGACGAGCCGTTCCGCGAGCGTCCAGAGCGCTGCCTGGTTCGCGGCCGATTTCGGATCGCCGCGCATCCCCGTGAGGCGGCTGAGGACGCGGACCACGTTGCCGTCGACCAGCGGGAGCGGCACGCCGTAGGCGATGGAGAGGATTGCGCCCGCGGTGTACCGGCCGATGCCCGGCAGCGCCCGGATCGCGGCGGCCGTGTCCGGGACGCGGCCGCCGTGCTCGGCGGCGACGATCTGTGCGGCGCGGTGGAGATTGCGGGCGCGGGCGTAGTAGCCGAGGCCGGCCCAGTGGCGTAGAACGTCGTCGATGGGAGCGGCGGCGAGCGCCTCGACGGACGGAAAGCGCTCCATGAACCGGAGGAAGTAGGGGACGACCGTGGCGACCTGCGTCTGCTGGAGCATGATCTCCGAGATCCAGACCGCGTAGGGCGAGCCGACGCGCCAGGGCAGGTCCCGCTTATGGGCGCGGTACCAGGCGACCAGGGGCGCCGCAATATCGCGCGTATCGTGGACCAATTCTGCTGCCATGATCGGGGCGAGGCACGAGGCTTGGCGAGTGCTCATGATTCGCGCTGGCTCGTTGTTGATAATTGCCGGCGGGAATAGCCAGAGTGATAGACCTTGAACGCCACGACGAGAATCGCCTCTTCGTCCAACGCGGCAAATGCTATCTCACGCAGTGCGTCAGCGTAGCGTGAAATCTTTTCGATTTCCGTATCAAACACGAACGGCGTATCAGTGAAGATCAGGTTAACACGATCTTCAATTGGTATGCCCAGCCGCGATTGATAACTTCCATGGAGTCCACTGACGACGGTGCACCCACCAAATGTGTATGTGAATTCGCCTCGGAATGCTTCAAGCAACTCCTGGCAGAGAAGTGACGGAAGGTCAGGAAGGTATATCTCGAGTCTTGCCTTTGCGGACAGCGGCAATGATCTTCTCCTTCCGCTCCGTAATCGACTCCATTCGCCTCAACGATTCTTCGGGCGACAGGACCACGCGCTTGGGCCGGTGGATCGTTACCTCTTGAACTTCGTCACCTTTATTCGCTACGTCAGCCATTGCGTACCCCTCGAAGGTCGTGATATCGATATCCATTATACATCAGTCTAACTCGATCGGTGAGACGCGACGGGTTACGGAAACGGACTCCGGCGCAACATGCGAGAACTCCGCGCCGAAAAGGTGCGTCACACCCGCTCCAGCTTGCGGTGCGGCTCCGGCGGGTATTCGACCGCGATCGCGTCGCCGGGGCGGACGTCGCCGCCCGCCAGGACGATCGCCATGATGCCGGCTTTGCGGATCAGCTCGCCGTCGGCGCCGCGGCCGAGGCAGGCGGCCATGAGGCCCGGCTGGAACGCGTCGAGCTGCGAGCAGGGGCTGCGGAGGCCGGTAACCTCGACGACGGCGTCCGGGCCGATCCGGAGGCGCGCGCCGGCCGGCAGGGCCAGCAGGTCGAGGCCACGCGTGGTGACGTTCTCACCCATGTCGCCGGGAGATACGTCGAAGCCCGCGCCGGCCAGCTCATCGTGCAGCTCGGCGTGGATGAGGTGGACCTGTCGCAGATTGGGCTGCGAGGGATCGACGCGCACGCGCGAGCGGTGCTTCACCGTCTCGCCGCAGTGCGCGTCACCCTCCACGCCGAGGCCGGCGACGAGGCGGATGCGGTCCTGCGCCAGCTTGCTGAACGCGTGGCGGGCGCCGCGGTTAACGCTCACTACCGTGCCTGTACCGGGACTCACGGTGCCTCGACCTTTCTTGGGACTAACAACCTGTCTCAAATCTCGTACGCGACCCTGCGGCGCGCCGCAGCGGCCGTTCGGCGGCGTTGTGAGACGGGTTCTCAGTCCGGCCACTCCCAGTGCGGCTGCGTGAGCAGCGTCTGGCCGTCGATGTGCGTCTGGCCAAGCTGCTTGACCAGAGCGATGCTATTGCACCCGGCTTGCGACGCGAGCGCGGCAATCAGCGGCTGCGCATGAGTCACGACCCATACCTGCGACCGCTCGGAGGCCCGCGCGATCAGCCGCGCCAATGCCGGCAGCAGGTCCGGGTGCAGGCTGGTCTCAGGCTCGTTCAGCACCATGAGCGACGGCGGCCGGGGCGTGAGCAGGGCGGCGATCCAGAGCAGGTAGCGAAGCGTTCCGTCCGAGAGCTCGGCCGTGGAGAGCGGCCGGAGCAGGCCCTCCTGTGTGAAGAGCAGGCCGAAGCGGCCGTCCGGCTCGCGCGCTACGCAGACGCGTGCGGTAGGGAACGCGTCGCCAACCGCGGCGCGTAGCCCGTCGGCGTCCCCGATCTCTTGAATGGTCCGCAGCGCGGCCGCCAGGTCGCTGCCACCGTGACAGAGGGCCGCCGTGCGCGTCCCGAGCTGCGGGTGGCGCACCGGCGCATCGCTGTCCGCGCGGAAGGAGTCGTAGAACCGCCAGCCTCGGATCTGTTCGCGAACCTGGAGAACGATCGGCGCCGCGATCGGGTCCGCAACCTGGCTGAACATGCTGTCGAACGGAAGGACCGCTGTACTGACGACGTTCCACCCCTTGCCGGAGCGCACTTTCACGGCCGCGCCTTTGCGGAGGGCGAGT
>DATGJU010000324.1:0-6752 GCA_035295045.1 Chthonomonadaceae bacterium | reverse complement strand
GAGTTCGAGAGCATGCAGCGCGCGGGGGCTCGGCTCGCGGTAATTCTTCCCATCACCCTGCTGATGATCTTCCTCGTTCTCTTCATGCTCTTCAACCGGTCCTCGCGCTGCGTCATCGTAATGCTCAACGTGCCGCTGGCGCTGATCGGCGGCGTGTTCGCGCTATTTCTCACGCGGTTCCATCTTAGCGTCGCGGCGGCAGTCGGGTTCATCGCCCTGTTCGGCGTTGCCGTGCAGAATGGGGTCATCATGGTCTCCTACTTCGACCAGTTGCGCGCGGCCGGCGCGTCTCTGCAAGTCGCCGTGATCGACGCCTCGGTCACGCGCCTTCGCCCGGTCCTGATGACCGCCATTCTCGCGTCGGTCGGCCTGGTCCCCGCGGCGCTTTCGACGGGCATCGGCTCAGACACCCAGAAGCCGCTCGCTATCGTTATCATCGGCGGGCTGGTAAGCGCCACGATCCTTACTCTGTTCGTACTCCCGATTCTCTATGTCCTGGCGGCCGGCGCCGTTCCGGAGCCGGCGAAGGACCAGTCCGTTGCGGTCGCCGAAGGTTGACGCGAATTGATACTGTCGCCGGGCCGGCTCCGCGCTCTCCCAGGAGGTGCAGGAACGTGAGCTACCATTTGCTTCGCGTCGCAGCCCTAAGGGTCGTCGTCTGCGCGCTTTGCGCCGGTCTCGGCACTGCCGTCTTGGCGCAGCGAGGATCCCAGGGCTACGTTCCTCAGGTCATTCGCGGGCGAGAGGCGCTTGCGGATCACAAGTGGCTGTCCGCGTCCGACCACTTTCGGACCGCGCTCCAGTGGGACAGCAGAGGCGTGGACGCGCACTTCGGTCTCGGGGAGGCGTACCTTCACACGGGTCAGCCGCAGCGGGCGCAAGAGGAGTTTGCCGCGGCACTAAGGCTGAGGCCGCACTTCTCCGCGGCGGAGCGGGGCCTGCACGAGGCGCGGAGCCCGGCAGAACAGGAGCGCGCGCTTCAGGCGATTGCCGAAGACGTAAAGAACGCGCCAGGCAGCGCCGAAGCGCATTGCAGCTACGCCGAGGCGCTTCTCGATAGCCGCCAGATCGAGGCGGCTCTCGCGGCAGCGAAGCGGGCCATCGAGCTCGACCCAAAGCAGGGCCATGCCTACTGTGTGCTCGGAAGGATTGCCGCCAAAGGCGGAAAGGAGGATGAGGCGCGGACGCTGCTCGATAAGGCGGTGCGCCTGGATGGAACCGACGACGACGCGATCTCCCTGCTCGGCGACCTCGCCATGCGCCGCAAGGATTACGTTGGGGCCGCACGGCTCTATCGGCGCGTCGTCCATATGGTTCCAGACGATTCGGTGGGCCACCGGAAGCTCGCCGAGGCGCTGGCGGCGGCGGGCGACACGCGCGGAGCCACCCGTGAGCGGCAGTGGCTTTCGCGGCTGAGCGTCACCGGAGAATGACCGTCGGGCGCCGCCGTGGCGTGGCAAATAGTCGCTTGCCATCCGTGCGCAACGGCCGGCTTCCCGGCCATCGGGCTGCTTGCGAGTCACCGCTTGGGCTGTGGCTCAGCCCAGCGCTCCCAGTCGGAGTGTATGGCCCGCGCCATCGTCGTCGCGGCGCGATCGAGCCAGCCCTTCTCGCGCTTACGCAGGTCCTGCAGGATCGGCCTTGCGGCCGTCCGGCTCCCGAGGTGGACGTTCGCGCTCTCCCAGCCCATGGCATGCAGCAGCCGCGCCTCCGTTCGGGGGTCTGGCAGCGCCTCCAGCTCAACGCGCGCGCAGTCCGGCGCCAGTCGCCGCACGATCCAGTGGCCCTGCAGTCGGACGAAGGGATCGGGGCTTCGTATCGCACGGTCCACGACAGCCTGGTAGAAGATTTCCGGCGCGGCGTCCGGCGTCCTGGCCCAGAGAGCGCTCGACGGCACGAGGGCCTTGGCCTCGCGCGCGATTCTGCCGCCGCAATAGTCGGCGAGCGCCACGAACCGCGGGTGGCCGAGACTTCCAACGCCCGCCACGCGCGCCTTGACCCTATACGCCTGGCCGGGTCGGGGCAGCGCGTGTTCGAGCGCAACCCGCGCCGATTCGGAGACGGGCTCCTTAACGTCGGGAAGCGCGTCCATCTTGGCCCAGAACGGAATGGGATCGCGCAGTGTTCCCAGGGCGATCTCCCGCAGCCAGGCGTGGCTCTCGGCGAGAATGAACGCCTGCCCGCCCGCCTTCAGACCGGCGGTGTAGCCCGCCAGAATGGCCTCCGACGCGGCCGCGCTGTCGAGCCGAAGATGGCTCGCCTCAATCGCAAGCCGGGCGCTCGTCGCAAGGCGGATAAGATCGCTGGTATAGGGTAAGTAACAGGATTCATCGAAGTCGTTGACGCCCCAGACGAGCCGGCCCTCCTCGTCGCGCCATGTGCCGAAGTTCTCGAGGTGCAGGTCGCCCACTGCCAATACTACCGGCGCCGCGGCCGCCTCTTTGCAGAGTCCGGCCCACGTCTGGGCCCAGCGGTAGAACGTGCCGCGAAGAAACGCAAACGGCCCCGCCGCCATCTGCGCGTGCTTGAGCTCCAGATCGTGAGCGATAAGCGGCGTGAAGCGGGTCAGCCATCTCTCGTACTGCCTGGTTGCCTTGCGGATGTTGATAGCGGGCCGTCCTTTCGCAAGCTCCCGTGCGCGGAAGCGACGGGCGGGATTCCGATACTCGGCGCCGAGACCCGATCACACCCGTGTCAGCGGACACGCCGGATTCCGTGAGTGCCGGGCTTTCCAGCGTCGTCGCCGCGGGCAGGCTTGGCAGCCGGTCTCGTTGACGCGATGCCCGATTGTCGGTGAATCGGCGCCCGCCGTCCAATGTAACGCAGAGAACTCGCCCTCAAGTGGTATTATACGCCGCAAGGCGCGCGCAGTCGGACGAACAGTTTTACACGGTCCCAGCAAGGCGCAGCGCCAGGGCCCGCGCCGGCCTTCCCGGACGCGGCGGCCAACTCCGAAGAGAGGTGCAGAGCGGTGAGCGATACACCTGCGACGAACGATGCGGTATCCGCGAAGTCCATGCACGGACCCGCGGCGGCATACAAGCACGACCACCCGCCCATTCTGAACGTGAATGCCGTGGCGCACGATAACCGGAGCGTCGGCCAGCGCGTCGCCGACCGGATCGCGTCGGTGGTCGGCGGCTGGCCGTTCATTATCATCCAGTCGGTCATACTCGTGTGCTGGATGGCGTCAAATGTCTATCTGGCAATGCACTACAAAGAGAAGGCTTTCGATCCCTATCCTTTCATCCTGCTCAACCTCGTGCTCAGCTTCCAGGCCGCCTATACCGGACCGATCGTGATGATGAGCCAGAACCGGCAGAACGAGAAGGACCGGCTCTCCGCCCAATCCGACTACGAGTGCAACCTGAAGGCGGAGGAGGAGATCCGGGTGATCATGGACCACCTGACGCACCAGGACGGCATCCTGGTTCAGCAGGACGAGATGCTGGCGCACCAGAACCGGATTCTGGACGACATCACGCTCCGCGTAAAGGTCATCCAGGAGGAGCAGGCGGCGCTCGCAATCAAGCTTGCCGAGCATCTGTCGAAATCGTGACCCGAGCACTCTCCTGACGAACAGAAAGTGTGGCGATGCCCATTCGGTTGAGATTCGCCGCGGCGATGCTCATGCTGCTTTCGCCGTGCGTGCTGATGATGATCGGCGCGCCGCAGGGCGTCGTCGGCAAGTCCGATCCGCACGCCGGCGGAAAGATCGTCGTACCGCCGGGCGCGAGCGAGGTCGCCTACTGCAGCGGCTGCCACAAGCAAGGCTGCCCTGTCCCCCACCCTGAGCTCGTCAAGATGGACTGGCAGGCGAGCGGCCGCGTCGTGGTCGGGGTTCAAGGCGAGATCACGTGCGGCTCGTGCCACACGCGCGGTTTCCGCAGGCGTTCGGACGCGTTCCTGGCCCGCGATCAGAAGGGCCTGTGTTACAACTGTCACAACGGCGCCCATGCGCTGAGCAACGCGCACACCTCCGGTCAAAAGTGCGAGACCTGCCACACGAAGCCGAAGGACGTGCTCGCCCACGCCACGCCGGTCGAGACGCGCGCGCTCAAGGCCGCAGTCGACACCGAGTGCATGCGCTGCCACTACGACGGTCCCGTGTCCCATCCCGTCGGCATGGCGAATAACAAGAAGAAGGCGCCCGACCTGCCTCTATCCGCGGACGGCAAGATCACCTGCGTCACGTGCCACATCGGCCATAACGAACAGAATCGCTTCGGCGCCATGCTGCGCAAGGACAATCGGCGCGGCGGCCTCTGCACAAGCTGCCACGACGACCTTTAGGGCGCTATTTCGAGCAGCGCGATGGATCGGAACGGCATTCGCGCGGACCATACAAGAAAATGGGACCGTTCGCGAATGCGGACCGGCGGAAAGGGTGAACCCGGATGGCGGATGTGGACGGACGGACCGGACCGGCGGGCGCGCGGACCCGGAACCGAAGGCGAGCCAGCAGCCACTTCGTAAACCACGACGTTCGCCTGCGGCTGGTGCTCGACGACGCGGCGTTCGCGCTGATCGCGGCGCTGCTCGCCATCGGCATCCTCTACTATCTCAGCAACCGGGAGATCGGCGACAGCATGTACTCGGCGCACGTCTCGATCAGGCAGACCCGCGAGCTGCTGAACAACGGCGTGAAGGTCGCCGGCATCGTGACGTTCGTCGCCGTGCTCGCGTTCGGCCTCTGGTCGCTGATCGACGCGCACCGAATCGCCGGCCCGCTTCATCGGCTGAGCCGGCTGCTCAACGAGATAGCCGACGGCAACCTGGTCCATGAGATCGCATTCCGTAAGGGCGATGAGTTTGCGGAGCTGGCCGCCGCGGCGGACCGGCTGGTGGAGAGCTACTCGCGTCGGCTTCAGGAGGCGCGAAGCCTGGCACAGGAGCTGGAGCGGGGCCTCACCACCGGTCCGCTGACGGAGCAGCAGGCAGCAGCGCTCCGCGGCACGGCCGAGCAGTTGAGCCGAAGCCTGAGCTTCTTCCAGCTTGCCGCGCCGGATGCGCGACCAGTCGTTGACGACACGCCGCTCGCCTGAAAAGGAGTGCCGACATGCGCGTACGCCCACTCTTGGCCGCAGCGGCCGGCCTGACGCTCGTCTCCGCGGCCTGCCACGCCTCGACGGTCGGGCTGAACACTATCCCGACGACGGACCTGGTGCCGCCGCACAGCTGGATCGGCCAGATCCAGAACGGCAACACGCAGTTCGAGACGCCGAGCCTGCTGGTCAAGCCCGACTTCATCGTGCAGACACAGTACAGCATCGGGACGCGCTCGGAGTGGGGCGTCGACTACATTCAGCCGCCGGACGTTGACCGAAAGCAGCTCACGTTCAACTTCAAGACGCTGCTGCAAAACGAGGACGCGTGGCGGCCAAACGTCGCCGTAGGCGTGGGCAACATAACGACCCGGCAGCTTCCCACCTACTTCCTTACCTTCTCGAAGACGCTCAACTACGATCAGGAGCTGCGCGAGCGGTTCCGCGCCCACCACCGCCGCAACCGCAAGCTGCTCGGGCG
Organism: Chthonomonadaceae bacterium; assembly: GCA_035295045.1. Classification (GTDB taxonomy): domain Bacteria; phylum Armatimonadota; class Chthonomonadetes; order Chthonomonadales; family Chthonomonadaceae; genus DATGJU01. The sequence goes on along the minus strand of DATGJU010000324.1, from coordinate 1,226 downwards.
GCGTGTTCACTTCGGCCTGACGCTGGACAGCCACGGCGCCGTCGAGCCGTTCCTCGGCGCCGACCTGCAGATGAACGACAGTCTTGTGTTCCAGACCGACTGGATCAACGGCGCGGGCAACGCCGTAACCGCGGGCCTGGCCTACGTCCTGCCGGACCAGCGCACCGTGGTCAATCCGGCCCTGCTCTACTCGAACAGCACCCACCGCATCGACGGCTTCTTCCTCAACGTCGGCCACCAGTTCAACTTGAAGTAAGGCCGCGCGGCGGCTGCTACGGCTCGTAATTGCGCCTTACGTGTATGCTTGGAAACCAGATGCGCGTACATCGCGATCCGGTCGCGATCTCGACGTTGTCGTTGAGCACTTCCGCCTCAAGGTCGTGTGGATAGACGCGAGCGGCTTTAATCCTTCCGACAACTGTCCCCTTACCGTCCACGAGGCCGATTACGGCAAACTCGTCGCCGACATGAACGCCGTCCTTCGTTCCGATGTCCAGAATAATTGTTCGGCCGACCCGGCGGACGATGGTCCCTTCCACGAGCCGCTCGGCGAGACATTTCGAAACGGCCGCCTCAGCAGCCTTGCGCAGGGCCGTGCGCAGGTCGCTCTCGGAGCGGTAGGCTATCGCATGCACAACCGGAGCGAGCGCCGCCACGTCCGCGAACTGCAACTCTACGCCGGCCCGCACGGCTCCTTTGGCAGCCGTTCCCGCGGCGTATCGCACCTCCACGATGGCGTCTGCCTTGCTGGCATCGATCCACGGCCGCCAGGCGCTAATCCGGTCCGCTTCGGTCGCGCCTAGCGGCGCCGGCCCTGGCAGCGCGCCCCGGTGCCAGGCCGCGGAATCTCCCGTTGGATCGATGAAACCGTACTCCACCGGACCGCGGCGCCGTGGACGCGCAAGCTGCCGTACGACGATGGCGCGCACATATTCCGCCAGTTCCGGATGCGAGGCGGGCGCGCTCTCTGTGGCGAGCGGCTGACAGTCGCCCATCAGCAGCCGGACGACCGGCCGCGCCTGCGCCTGCGCGCAAACCACCGAGCATGCGATAAAGGCGGCGGCGAGGATCGCCGTGCGCGAGCCGGATTGCATTCTCGAGGAACTCATTGGTCCAGTTTCGGTATTGACAGGGCTTCGGTCGTCGTCCTATAATCATATCGTACGCGCAGACGGCGCACGGCTGGTAGGGTACGATTCGAATAGGCAATCGTGACTGCTTACTGG
>DATGJU010000323.1:0-13742 GCA_035295045.1 Chthonomonadaceae bacterium | reverse complement strand
AGCGGAGCGGGCCAACGTCGTAGGTCATCATCCGTTTGGTGACGCACTTCCGAATGATGAACGGCAGCGACAGCTCGATGTACGGCTGCAGCCGGACGTGCTCGTGATAGACCGCCAGGCAGTTCGCGAAGTAGGCCGACTCCTGCCGGGCCTTCAGGTCCGGCGAGCAGCGGGCCAGGTCGTACTGCGTGAACGCCCGCCGGAGCAGGTCCTGCCCGCCGCTCTCGGTGAGGCCCGGCCGCAGCTCGGTAAGGAACGCCTCCAGCCGCTCCGGTTCCGGCTGCCGGCTGCCGGCGAATGTCGCGATGTATCGCGCCGTCTGCCGGCCGATGTCCTCCAGCACGGTCCGGTTGCCATCCAGGATGAGCCGGGAAGCCCGCGCCCTGCTATCGACGGCGAGACCCCAGCCCGCCAGCGCGCCGCACGCCAGGCCCGCCGCCAGCCCGATGGCCCAACCAGCCAGTGAGATGCGTCCCAGGCGGGAGAGCAGCCGTCCAGCGCCGTATGCTGTCGCGGTGCCGACAATGCCGGCGACGATCGCGCCATCCCTCACCGACTGGTCGAGGTCCTCCTGCCGGATCGTGACACCTGCCTTGCGCGACCCCCAGACAGCCCAGGAGTGGAAGTTCGCGCCGACGCCCTCGCCAAGCACTTCGCCCAGCGCTTGCGACAGCAGATAGTGAACCTCCGTCACCATCCGGTTGCTGCGCGCGGCGTCCGGCTCCGAGACCGCGGCGCGGATCTTCGCGTCCCAGTATTCGTAATCGGTCGCCAGGGTCGTCGTTGCTGTAGCTGACAATGCGTTACCCCTATCACCCACCCGGGGCGCAAGATCTAAGCGACCCGTGTGCATGACGGGTTCTGCCGGCCGAGATCAAGCCGACCGCTCGTTACGCGATACTTTCGAGCAACCCGCGCGGCTTTCCTCTAGCGCGACCCTCGGCGGCGCGCGGGTATAATTCGCGCATGCTTCGCCGCCGCTCCCACGGCTTCCCTCGGCGGCGAATGCTCATCTCGCGCGACTCCGAACGGTCCCGCCTCGTGCGGCGCCTGGCCGCAATCTCTATCGCCGGGCGCGCCGTGGCCGCCCTTGCGTCGCAATGTGCAATCCGTGCACCCGTCGCTGCCTGGTCGACGCCGCCGCCGTGCGCTGTCGGCTGCCGGAAGCCCGACGCCGGACGTGCGCCGGCATCGCGCGCACGCCGCGCCATCGACGTTTTGCGGCTTTCAGTCTGAGGCGCGAGCGAGCCGGATCGGCCGGCGGTTGGGAGTGAGACGTGGGCAGCGCAACTGTGACCGATATCGCCCGCCTGCGCCTCGTGAGCCAGAGGCTGGTCGGACCGCCGATCGAGAGCCCCACGGAAGCGGTGCGCTGGTTCTGCGCCGTGCAGGCACAGGAGTACGCAGGCGCCAAGTGGGCGCTGGCGCTGCGGACCGCGGCCTCCACAAACGCGGACATCGACGCGCTGTTTGCGGCCGGCGAAATCCTGCGCACGCACGTAATGCGGCCCACCTGGCATTTCGTGCTGCCGGAGGATATCCGGTGGCTCCTCAAGCTCACCGCGCCCCGCGTCCATGCCGTCAGCGCCTACTACTACCGGCAGCAGGATCTCGACGAAGCCCTGTTAAGCCGGAGCGGCGCGCTGATCGGGGAGGCGCTGCGTGGAAATAGGCAGTTGACGCGCTCCGAATTGGCCGGCGTGCTTCGCAATGGCGGGATCGCGGCAAGCGGTATTCGGCTCGGCTACCTGATGATACACGCCGAACTGGACGGGATAATCTGCAGCGGCGCGCCAAGGGGCAGACAGCACACCTATGCCCTCCTGGACGAGCGCGCGCCGAATGCCAGGTCGCTTGAGCGCGACGAAGCCATCGCCGAGCTGACGCTGCGCTACTTTGCAAGCCACGGTCCGGCGACTGCGCAGGATTTCGCCTGGTGGTCCGGACTTCCGGCGGCAGGCGCGAGGGCCGGCATCGGCATGGTCGTGGACCGGCTAACCAAACTGGACTGCGACGGGAAGACCTACTGGTATATGGAGCCGGCGGCGCCCACGCGTGTGCCTGACTCGAGTGTTCGACTGCTTCCGAACTTCGACGAACACCTGGTCGCCTACAAGGACCACGGCCCCACGTTCGACGCGGAATTGTCGGGGCGCAGGGACCCACGCGACGGCGCGCTCATGGCGAACCGCATCGCCTTGAACGGCAAGATCGCAGGCAGATGGCGTCGGACGATCAAGTCGAATGAGGCGCTCATCGAAACGAAGACGTTTGTCCCGCTGGAGCCGCCTGCCGAAGCGGCGCTGGAGGCGGCGTGTGCGCGCTACGGCGAGTACGTCGGGCTGCCCGTAACCCGCCGATCTCGCTCTATCCCCTGACTGTGGTTCCGCATTGTCCTCTCCGCGCTGAGTATTCCCCTATAGATTCAATGCCCGCCCGACACTCCCGCCGCCACCGTCGGACCGGCCGCCCATGCTGGGAGGGACACGACATGGCAACGTCCACGAGCGACTTGAAGGCGATGCTGGAAACCGATTCGGCGACGATCTATTCCGATGGCGCGGAGACGCTGCTCTATTGGTTCGCGCACAGCGGCCAGTCGTTCAACATCCTCTGCGAGGTGGCCGAGGAGGGCGAGTACGTTCGATTCACCCTCCCCTTCCTGCTCTGCCTGGCCGACGCGGCGGACCGCGAAGCGGCGCTCGCCGCGCTGCTCGAAATCAACCGGAGGGTCAAGGCGCTCAAGTTCGCCTACGACCCGACCGACGGCGAAGTCTCGGCCACAGTCGAAATCCTGGTCGAGGACGGGCCGCTTACGGAGCGCCAGGTCCACCGCAGCATGTTTCTCCTGACCAACGTTGCCATGTCCGAGCGAGACAATCTGCTGACCCTGCTCCGGACCGGCGTCTACCCCGGCAGCAGCGACCCCGCCTTCACCGACAGGGTAAGCCGCCTCATCGAGCCGGCCGACGACCCGCTGCCGGAGGACCCGGCGTAGAGTCCGCGAGGTGACTCTTCGTCAGCCGCCGGCGATCAGAGAATCACCGCCTCCTCCTCCGCGTCCGCGCGGGCGTTGATCCCCTGCTCGGCAAGCGCCGTGAGCCGCCGGTCGGCCTCTGTCTCCTCGTCGAGCGTAGCCTGGAGCAGCTCCGCCTGTTCGGTGAGGCCAAGCTCCTGCGCGTAGGTGCGCACGCTGCCGTACCCGGCCATCTCGTAGTGCTCCACGCGCTGCGCGAGCGAGATGAGGCCGGCATCCATCAGGCAGGGGTCGGGCTCCTCCTCCAGGAACTCCGCGCTCTCGGCGATCAAGCCCTGCATACCCTTACAGACCTTGCCCTTCGAATCCGTATTCAGGCCGTCGAAGATCTGCTCCAGTCGGCGCACCTGCTCCCGCGTCTGATGCTCGTGCTCCTGGAACGCGTCGCGCAGCTCCGCCGATTCGGCGGCGCGCGCCATATTTGGCAGCGCGCGCAGAATCTGCGTCTCCGCGCTATAGAGGTCTTTCAGCTCCTCGACGTATAGATCCCGCAGCGTCGATAGTTTCATTGTAGCCCTCCGTTTCTGGAACGTCGGTTCGCCCTTGGCGCGGTTCATTATCTTGCTCTATCGCACTGGACTACGGCCCGAAATGGCAAAAGTTCACGAGCCCGATCGGGCGCGCATAGCGAGCAATACGGGCGCAATACCGCTGCCCGCGCAACCTTTCAGGACTTCGCACGGTCCTATTGGTGGACCCCCGTGTCCGAGTTAACGCAAGTGCATGTCCGCATGCGGGACGCACGGTTCGAGCGCGGAGTCTTGTCGCGGACGCGCTGACCATCGGCAAGGCGCCTAACGATATAGAGCGCGGGCGGCATCGTGATGAGCGGAACAAACAAGCGGAACAATTAGGAAAGACGCACAGGCGCGAACCGATGGAAAAGGAATCACGGGCGGCAGCGCCTGAGGTTGTGGAGATCGACGGCTCGTTCGGCGAGGGCGGCGGCCAGATACTGCGGACGAGCGTTTCGCTCGCGGCGATCACGGGCCGCCCGGTCCAGATCGCAAATATCCGGGCGCGCCGCAGCAAACCGGGCCTCCAGCCCCAGCACCTCACCGCTGTGCGGGCCGCGGCGGCGCTGTGCGACGCGGAGCTCCGGGGAGCGGAGCCGGGATCGCAGTTTCTGCGCTTCACTCCCGGTCCACTGGTCGACCGCGATTCATTCGACTTCGACGTAGGCACCGCCGGCGCGACCGGCCTCGTAGCGCAGACGCTGCTCGTTCCAATGCTCTATCTGCCGAAGCGGCCGGCAACGGCGACCATCCGCGGCGGAACGCACGTGCCGATGTCGCCGCCCGCGGACTACATCGAGACGGTCTACCGGCCCGTCCTGCACAGGCTCGGCGTCGATATCGGCTTTCGAATGGCGCGCGCCGGGTTCTTCCCAAGAGGTGGCGGCAAGGTGGCGCTCACTGTTGGCGAGGGCGCGCTCATAAATCCGGTCGATTTGACGGAGCGCGGCAGGCTGCAGCGGATGAGGCTCTTTGTGGTCACGTGCCAGCTCCCGGTGCACGTTGCGGACCGCGGAGTGGATACGCTCATGCGCGACCTGAGGGGCTACGGAGTCCCGGTCATCGTCGAAAAGCGCGCGCTGGAGGGCGGAAATCCGGGAGCGGCGGTCGTCATCGTCGCGGAGTTCGAGAACGGCATGGGCGGCTGGACCAGCCTCGGCGAGCGCGGCAAGCCGATGGAGCGCGTTGCGACGGAGGCGCTGCGTGACTTCCAGAAGTGGTTCGGAAGCCAGGCCGCGGTCGATGAGCATCTCGCCGATCAGCTCGTGCTGCCGTGCTCGCTGATCGTCGGCGAGAGCCGCTGGTCGACGCCGTCGATAACGGAGCACCTGCGAACGGTCCTGTTCGTCGCCCAGCGGTTCCTGCCGATCGAGTACACCGTCGAGGAGCTGCCCGGGGGCGGCGGCCGCGTCACGCTGCGAGGGGCGGGACCGGGCGCCCGCTACGCAGCGATCCGGTAGGCGGATGGCGGCGGAGAATCGCCGCGGCGCTCGCCGGTTTCGCGCCGTGGGCGGAGCACGTCGAACGTAATCCGCCCGTCCGCGAGGTGACCCGCGATCTCGGTGGCTGCCAGCGGCGGCGAGAAGTGATAGCCCTGGCCCAGGTTACAGCCGAGCGTCCGAAGCAGCTCCACGTGCTCGTGCGTCTCGATCCCCTCTCCGGTCACCTCGAGATGCAGCGAATTCGAGAGCATTATGATCGCCCGGATCACGGAGGCCGCCTCGTCCTGCTTCTCGCCGAGCCGCTTGACGAACGACCGATCCACTTTGACCGTGTCGAGCGGGAACGCGTGCAGGTTGGCCATGGACGAATAGCCCGTGCCGAAGTCGTCCAGCGCGAGTTTCACGCCGAGCGCCTTCAGCTTAAGCATCTTTCGGATTGCGTCATCCACGTCGTCCATCATTACGCTCTCGGTGATCTCCAGCTTCAGAAGGCTCGCCGGCAGGCCGGTCTCCTCCAGCACGCCGCGAATCCGCTCGACGGCGTCGCTCCGCTGAAGCTGCCGCGCAGAGAGGTTCACGTTCATCGTGATGCTTAGCTGCGAGCCGTACTGCTGACGCCACGCCTCGGCCTGCCGGCACGCCTGTTCCAGCACCCAGTAGCCGATCGGCACGATCAGGCCGGTCTCTTCGGCAACGGCAAGGAATTTGCCCGGCATCACGAGCCCCTTGCCGGGCCGGTCCCAGCGCATAAGCGCCTCGACGCCCGACAGGCGGCCCGAGGCGAGGTCGACCAGCGGCTGGTAGTGGACGCGCAGCTCGCCGCGGTCGATGGCATAGCGAAGGCCGCTCTCGATGTCCATGCGCTCGGCCAGCGTGTCGTTCATGATCGAATCGAAGACGGCGTATGCCGACTTGCCGTTCGTCTTGGCGTGGTACATGGCGGTGTCGGCGTCGCGAAGCAGATTATCAGGCTGCGACAGCTCGTGGCCCGCGAAGGCGACGCCCGCGCTGCACGACAGGAAGAACTCGCCGTTCCCTACGTCGATGGTGTCATGCAGGGCGGCCACGACTCTCTCTGCCACCTGTGCCGCGTCCTCCACGCATGCGACGTCTTCGAGCAGCAGCGTGAATTCGTCGCCTGCCAGGCGCGCGACGGTGTCCTCCGGGCGGGCGCATGCCTTCAGCCGCTCAGCCACGGCAATCAGCAGCCGGTCGCCGGCCTCGTGGCCCAGGCTGTCGTTTACGAGCTTGAAGTTATCGAGATCGATGAAGATGACCGCCATGGGCGCGGATTCCCGGCGCAGCCGCTCATGCGCGAACTCGAGGCGAGTGAGGAAGAGCGCCCTGTTGGGCAGCCCGGTGAGGTCATCGTGGAACGCCTGGTATGCGATCTTCGCCTCGAACGCCTTGCGCTCGGAGACGTCCTTCATGAACCAGTAGGAGCTGCTGAGTTTGTCCTCCGGGTCCGCGACCATGGTCACGTGCAGGTGGAAGCAGGTCCCGTCGGCGCGCGTGCCGGTTAGCTCGGCCTCGTCCTTGCCGCGCCGCCGCATGCTCTTCTCGCAATCGCGGGCGGCGCTGTGACTTACAGGCTCGATGGTCTCCTGCCACGAGACGCCGATCAGCTCGTCCGGCGAGATGTCGAAGAGCGCGGCGCATGCGGCGTTCACCTTTACATACCGGCCCTCGCCATCCAGCATCGCGATTCCCTCGACCGCGTGCTCGAGCACGGAGTTCATGACGCGCATCTTTGCGTTGCGGTCCTCGAGCTCCTGGGTACGACTCTTCACCATCGACTCGAGCGTCTCGTTGTAGAGCCGCAGTCGCTCCTCGCTTGCTCGCAGCGCGTTTGCGCCTCCGGCGAGCGCGTCCAGCATCGCGTTGATGCGATCGCCGAGCCGGCCCAGCTCGTCGTGGCCGGGAACGCTTACACGACCGTCCGTACCCTGCGAGCCGACCCGCTCGACCTGAACCGAGAGGCTGGAGAGCCGCCGGAGGACGAACTTCTCAAGGGTCAGCGCGATGACGGCGGCGAACAGGACGGCGGAGAGGATCACGAGCTGAATGAGCTGGCGCGCGCTGTCCAGTCCGCGCGCGTAGATCTCGCGCGGCATCGAGACCTTTAGCAGCATCTGCGGGTGGTTGTCGATGTCGCGGACGATCGTGTATCCGCCCAGTCGCGTTGCGGAGAGCGGGAACGTGGTCGCCTTGGAGCCGCGGTTCAGCTTCTGGAGCGCCGCCCTGCTGTCTGCGGGCATTTTCCCATCGTTCAGATCGTAGTTCTCGATGTCCAGCCGCGTCCGCGCGGAAAGCTGCGCGCGCTCGTGCGAGTCGAAGTAGCGGCCAAAGAGCAGCCATCCGGCGCTCGGGCCGGCGCCGCTCGACCGGAGTATCGGCCGGACGGAGACCATGAGCGGCGCGGCCTTCTGGTGAATGATTCCGCTGAAACCGCCGGATGCGGGCTTCAGCCGCACCAGGTTTTTGGCCGGGTCCAGCGACTTGATCACGCTGTTCATGTCCGGCGGACGGACGGAGTCGAGCCGCTCGATGGGCAGTGATCGAACGAGACGCCCGCTGGCGTCGAAAAAGAGGATCAGGTCCAGCCGCATATTGTCGGCCGCGCCTTCGGACTGAATCCTGGCTAGCGCGGCGCGGTTGGAACCGGTCATGAACGCATAGGCATCGTCGTTGTTCGCCCAGTCGATCGATCGTTCGTGCAGATCGCTGACGAGCTGGTCGAAGCCCCGGTATGCCCGCTCGACGTTGTTGGACGCGTCCGTATACTCGAGCTGCCCATAGCTTAACAGGAGCTGCGACGTGGAAAGGTAGCGGATGCCCAGCACGAGACACACCATCGTTATGCATACGAAGAGCAGCAGCCGAACGCGCAGTCCCATTTAGCATTTCCCTAATCCGGGCCGGTCAGAGGTACGACAGGATACGTGACGCAACGGCATCCGGCGTGAGTGTACAACGACTCACAATTATCAAAGGATTATCCGCCGATAGCGGCCAGCGTCTTACCGAACAATTACGGGGTTCCACATGTGCGGCCGTGCAAATAGATCGCGCGGCGCCACGGCGGTAAACTGAGAGGGTGAAGGGAGCGCCATGGCAATCGAGCTGCTGGTGTGCGCGGCGACGGCGGGCGAGATCGCTGCGTTCGGGCTGCCCGGCGATCCGCTGCCGGACGATGGAGCGCACGTCCTGGTGGACGGGGGGCGAACCGCGCTCGCAGTCACGGGCGTCGGCGCGCCCTGCACGCTGATGCGGCTTCCGGCGCTCCTCGATCGGCTCCGGCCGGCGGCCGCGCTCACTATCGGGATCGCGGGCGCCTATCCCGATTCCGGCTATGGCGTCGGCGAGGTCGTGATGGCGAGGAGCGAATGCTGGGCCGACGTCGGATTCGAGCTGCCGGACGAGCCCGGATTTCGGCATGTATCCGAATCACCCTTCGGGGGATTCTACCAGCCGATCACCCTGACGCTCGACGCGCGATTCCTCCCCGGCCCGGAAGGCGTGGGCAATTCGGCGGACATCCCGGCGGACATCCCGATTGTTGCTGCCGCGACCGTCAATACCTGTACCGGGACCCGCCGCACGGGCCTGCTGCGGGGACGCCTCTTCTCTGCCGAAATCGAGAACATGGAGGGAGCGGCCTTCGGCGTCGCGTGCGCCGCGGCCGGCATTCCGGCCTGTGAAGTGCGCGCCATTAGCAACATTGCCGGAGATCGCGACATGCGGCCGGACAACATCGGCGCCGCGATCGCGCGCCTGGCCCGCCACCTGCGGGCCTGCCGGGAGCGCATGGAGGAGCGATAGTGCGGATCGAACTTGGCATCTCGCCCTGCCCCAACGACATATTCATCTTTGCCGGCCTATTGCACGCCGAAGTGGATGCGGGCGCCCTGGACCTCCGCGTTCGGTATGAGGACGTCGAAACGCTCAACCGCCTCACGCAAGCGGGCGTGCTCGACGCGGCGAAGATCAGCTGCGCGAACTACCCTCGGGTGGAATCCGCCTACGAGATGCTGGACTGCGGCGGCGCCCTGGGCAGCGGCGTCGGGCCGCTGCTGCTTACGGGCGGCGCCCCGTTCGACGCGGACGCCGAGGTGCTCGTGCCGGGAGAATTCACGACCGCCAACTTCCTGCTCGACTACTATCTCCAGCGGCCGGTTCGGAAGCGTTTCGTCCTGTTCGATGCGCTCTACGAGGAGCTTCTGGAGAGGCCGGACGCGCAGGGCGTCGTGATTCACGAGAAGCGGTTCACCTACGCGCGGGACGGGCTGACGCTCGTGCGCGACCTCGGGGAGCACTGGGAGCGCGAGACCGGCTATCCCATCCCGCTCGGCATGCTCGTCGCGCGGCGCGGCGCCGGAATGGCCGCGCCCCTTGCAGAGGCCGTTCGGCGCAGCCTCGCCTGGTCCTATGCGCACGAGGAGAAGGCGATCGCGCTCTGCCGGGAACATGCCCAGGACATGGAGCCTGCCGTGATACGGGCGCACATCGGCCTCTACGTCAACGAGCATTCGATGCGGCTCGGCCCGGACGGCGAGGCGGCGATCGCCCACTTCCTCGGGCAGCTCGGATAGCGCCCCCTACCTAGCGGCCTGCTGTGGTCTCGTTTCAAACGTGGCGTGCAGGACCACGCCCTGCGTGGCGGCGGCCTGGGGATAGAGTGTCCAGTACACGTCGCCAGCGAGCGGATCGACAATGCCGTTCGTCTCGACGACCCGGCCCGGCATCTTGACGGACAGCGTTATCGCGATAGGCATAATGCCGGCGAATGTCTCCGACGCCCGGTCAGCGCCAGCGGACTTTCCGGCGGCGCCGCCCATTTTGGCGCCGGAGCCGGCATTCTGGGCCGTCCAGTCGCCGATCATTCGCGCGATGGCCAGCGCTGTCTGGTGGCGCCTGCCCGCCGTCATCCGCGCGCCAAACGCCTCTCCGACCGCGCGTTCGATGCGCGGGCCGAGGCGGCGGATCAGGAGGCTCTGCCGCTCGTCCGGGTCGGAGAGGCCCGGCAGAGGCAGCACGTTATCGTAGAACTCCAGCAGGAGCGGCTCCGGCGGTGCGAACAGGTCCTGCCAGAGGCGCTCCTGGACGCGGGCAGTGCATCGCCGCACGTCGGCGGCCGAGGTGAAGCCAGCCGGAAGCGCCTGCTGGATCGTGCGCGGCAGAAGCGGCGAGATATCGTGAGCGATACTCGGCCGCGTCCCCGTCCAGCGAAACGTCTCGGTGTACCGCCAGCGGCCCGGGCCCGCCGGCGACACCGTGCACGTGTTCACAACGCGGGCCGCTGCCTTCCCGTTTACCGCCGGCGCCTTCACGGTCAGGTCGCCGATGACGCTGGCGCCGACCGGGACCTCGCGCTCCGCCGTTACGGTCGCCTGCGCCGGCTTATCCTTCGACTCGGTCCCGACGATCTTCCATGCGGACCCGGAGGGCGGCGTGAACAGGTCCCGGAGGCCGGGCTGCTTCTTGGGGTTTTTCGGATCCTCCGGCAGGCTGATGGAGTAGGACGCCTTGCGAGTCCAGCCGCCTCCTGGGTGGATCGTCGTGGTCGCGCTCTCGCGCGCGCAGCCCGCAAGCAGCGAGGCCAGCGCTGCGATGCCCGCGGCCCGGCGCCAACAGTCGGATAGTCCTGGACTGGCCCTCTTCATCGCTTCACCCTGGAGTCGTAGAGCGCCATAAGCGTCAGGTCGCCGTAGGCCGCGGCTTCGGGATAGAACGACCAGGCGACCTCGCCGGTGAAGGGGTCCGGCGTCCCATTGGTCGAGACGATGCGGCCGGGCAGCTTCACGATAATGAAGATGCTCGTCCCCGAGCTGTTCTTGTTGTTGTCGGCGGACGGCTCGCTCCCGGCCTGGCCCGGGCCGTCGGCGCGCACCTGCTCCAGCATTCCCTGGATGAGGCGGGCCACCAGCTCCCCGCGCTGCCGATCCGTCAGCTTTCCGCCGAGCTTGCTCTTGAGCGACACGCTCAGCGACGCGCCAATTCGCTGCGAGGCGAGCCGCGCGAACGTCTCCGGCGAGCTCATGAGCATCGGCACGCGATGAATCATAGGGCTGGGCGGGCCGATCATCGCGAGATCGAATTCGCGCCCAAAGGCCTCAGAAACGATCCTGACGGTCTCGTCGTCCGCCGAGCCGGCCGGCAGCGCCGCACGCACGACCTCTGCCTCCTTGGCGTTCAGCTTGCCGATGGCCTGCGGCATCTCGCCGGTCCAGTGCACGGTCTCGGTATAGAGGTACCGGCCCGGGCCGAGCTGCTTCACGGTAGCGGAGTTCGACGTCAGCGCCTTCGCCGGTGCATCCGGACGGACGCCGGCGCCGCCCTGGCGAACGAGCCGCGCTCCCTGGTTTGGGGCCGGGCCGGCGTCCGGCAGCGCGGGTTTGGCAGACTCCTTTACGACGATATCGTCCGTGATCGCCTGATCGAGCGGCTGCGTGCGCGTGGCAATCACGCGCCTCTCGTCCTTCGTAGCCTCAGATTTGAATGTCCAGCCGGCACCGGTAGGCAGGATGAATGAGTTGCGCACGGCGGCTTCCGGCGTCACGGCAGGAGCCTTCCGGGCGCCGCCGAGCGCCGCCTCGTCGTCGGAAACGATATAGGCGGTCTTTCGCGTCCAGGAACCCTTGCCGTCGACCGTCACCGTGATCCGCTCGCGCGCGCAGCCGATCGCCGCGGCCGCGCAGAGCAGGACGGCGCCCGCGGCCGCCAGGCCATAGCGCGTGCCTCGTCGCATTCCGCAAATCCTCTCGTGGTCCGGCGGAATGGTTCACTGCAGCGTGCTTCAGCGTGCCGGCGTCCCGCAGCAGCGACCATCCTCTCGTGGTGCGGCAGCACGGTTCACTGCAGCTCCCCATTCGCCGTCCACGAAACTATGGTGTCACAAAAGCGGGCAATTTGCGCTTGACCGTCGCGCCGCCAGTCCAAATTCGAGCCGCCCTTCCCACGCCGGCCGTCGTTCGGCGCGGCACTGACGTACCTGCCGTCTGCGCCACCACGAACGGCGGCCCGGCCGACTGGTTCATGGTCGTTCGGCGCTGCAGCGGTGCGCCGGCCGTCTGCCCTTTTTGCCAAACCGACCCGTATGGAGTACAATGGAAGGCCGGTAAGATGGCGGGATGCAGCGGCGCTCGGATTGCGCCCGCGCCCGCCGGGGAAAGCGAGTTCCGTACGGTGTCCCTGGAGCAGGTTCGGCCCAAATTAGACGAGATAGAGCGGCGCTACGACGAGCTCGTGGCGCAAATGAACGACCCCGAGGTATGCAGCGACCACCAGCGGTATATGGCCGTCGCCCGCAGCAAGGGCGAGATGGAGGACGTGGCGCTCGCCTATCGCAAGTATCGCGGCATCGTCGAGGATATTCCGATCGCGGAGGAGATGCTGAGCGGCGCGGACGCCGCGGAGCGCGAGCTGGCGCAGGAAGAGCTCGAGACGCTCAAGCGCGAGAAGCAGGAAGTCGAGGAGGCCATTCGCGTCCTGCTGCTGCCGACCGATCCCAACGATAAGAAGGACGTGATCGTCGAGATTCGCGCTGCGGCCGGCGGCGAAGAGGCCAAGCTGTTCGCGGGAGAGCTGTTCCGGATGTATATGCGCTACGCGGAGCGCCGCAAGTGGAAGGCCGAGCTGATCGATATCCAGGAGACGGGCCGCGGCGGCGTCCAGGAGGTCACCTTCGAGATACGCGGTCAGAACGCCTACAGCCAGCTCAAGTTCGAGGGCGGCGTCCACCGGGTGCAGCGCGTTCCCGTGACCGAGTCCAGCGGCCGCATCCAGACCTCGACGGCGACGGTGGCCGTGCTGCCGGAGGTGGACGAGGTCGAGGTGGAGCTCGACGAGAAGGAGATCAAGGAGGACATCTACCACTCGTCGAGCGCGGGAGGGCAGAACGTCCAGAAGGTGGCGACCGCCATTCGCCTCACGCACATCCCGACCGGCCTGGTTGTCCAGTGTCAGGACGAGCGGAGTCAGCTTCAGAACAAGATCAAGGCCCGTAACGTGCTGCGGGCCCGCCTCTACGAGATGCAGCTCCAGCAGAGCAACGCCGCGCAGGCCGGCGCCCGGCGGTCGCAGGTCGGGACGGGCGAGCGGTCCGAGAAGATTCGGACCTACAACTTCCCGGACGGCCGCGTGACCGACCACCGCATCAACTACGACGTCTTCAACGTCCCCCGTGTGCTCGATGGCGATATTCAGGACTTCATCGACCGGCTGATCACGGCGGACCAGGCGGAGAAGATGCGCGAGGCTGGGAGCTGACCATGACGCCGCCCGCACCGGCCACCGCGACCGTCGCCTTCGGCCGCACGCTCGCCCAACACTGGGCGCTGGCATCGCTCATGACCTGCGTCACGGTCCTGAGCGCGCGCCTCTCATTCCACATCCCTCAAACCCCGGTCCCGGTCACGCTGCAGGTGTTCGCCGTGCTGCTCTCCGGCCTGGTCTGCGGACGCGGCTGGGGTCTGGTCGCGCAGGCGCAGTACCTGCTGCTCGGCGCGTGCGGGCTCCATGTGTTTGCCGGCGGAGGGTTCGGCGCGGCGGATCTGTTCGGATACACCGGCGGCTACCTGCTTAGCTATCCGCTCGCCGCCTGCGCCACGGCCTGGATCGCCGGGCCGCCGCGGGACGCCTCCTACGGCAAGATGGCGCTCGCCTGCGCGGCCGGCCTGGCGATCATCTACGGTCTGGGCTGCGCCTGGTTCGCCGCGTTCACTCACGAATCGCTGCTCGGCGTCGTCC
>DATGJU010000322.1:0-3340 GCA_035295045.1 Chthonomonadaceae bacterium | reverse complement strand
GGCAACCTGTTTGGAAGTCTGGACCTGGGATTGGGCGCCGCGAAAGCACTCGATTCGAACGCGAGCACTTCGGAGCGGGTTGGCGGCGGCGTGCAGGCGGTGGGCGGCGGGCTGTCCACGTCCGGCGCGATCGCCGAGATGATGGGGCAGTTTGGCGGGAGCGCTGCCGCCGCGGAGTTCGCGGAGTTCGCAAACCCGGTCGGCGCCGTGATTGGCGCCGGTCAGTCCGGATGGGAGATTGGAAAATACCTGGAAAAGAATACCGAGGTCGGCCAGGATTCGCAGGATACGATGGGTGGTATCGACGGCATGCTGGGCCGCCACGGATTCCGGACATCGCTGCAGCTGGACGACGCGAGGCAGGATAACTGGTCAAAGGGCAACTATTTTAGCGCCGCCGGCGACATGCTGGGCGAGGCGGGCGTCGCCACCGCCGGGGCGGTCGGCGGCCTGCTGGAGGGCGGATACCACGGGCTGCAAAAGCTAGGCGGCTGGATGTTCGGGGGCGGGGGCTCGGACCAGCCCGACAGCGCTCCTGCGGACCTGCAGCGCGGCGCGAGCCCCAGCGACGCTCCGGGTTTGCCGGATGCCGGGTCGAATCCGGGCGGGCTCGCGGACGCGCCGATGAGCAGCCCTTTGGGCGGCTTCACATCCATCATGAGCACGATGGGCGAGCCCGATACCGCGGCCATCAACTCCAGCCTGGAGAGCCAGGACGAGCAGCTCCAGATGCAGACGAGCATGCAGAATACGAGCGATACGATGTCTACGCTCTCCGAGATCCTCCAGTCCACGGACGAGACGCAGAGACAAACCATCGAGAACACGCGGTAGCGATGGACGCCGGCATCTGGCCGCGCGCACGCGCCGGGCGGGGTCCGCGCGGTTCGGCCGGATCCGAAATTCGAGAGCGAGCAGGCTCGCGTTGCGAGGAAACCTCGGCCGGTTTCCTCCGGGATGTAGTAGAGCAAATACGCGGAGCATAATGGCGGCATGCCCGTGCCGCCAGGGCAGGAGAGCAGCGATCGTGTACCGGAGCGAACGGAAAGAATCGCGGACCGGCGACTGGGACGCGGACGAATCGCGGCGGGACGCGCCAAGCCCGTCCGTTGCGGCTGGCGCGTCGAACGCCGGTCACGACATCGCGGCTGTGCCGATCTCGCGCAGCGCGCCCGCCCTGCCCCAACCGCGACTGGAGATCGGCGCGGTTGACGATCCGGCGGAGATGGAGGCCGACTCCGCGGCCGACCAGGTGGTGCGCCGATCCGGTCCGCCAGCATCCGCCAGCGCGGCGGCTCCCGCGCGCGTCGATGGCGCGAGCGGCGGGGAATCCGATTCGGTGGACGCCTCCGTACGGCACGCGACGCGGGCCGGCGGCTCGCCGCTGGACGCGACGACCCGCGCGTTTATGGAGGCCGGGTTCGGCCACGACTTCGGGCACGTCCGCATCCACACGGGTGAGGCCGCGGCGCAGTCGTCCCAAGACTTGCGGGCCGACGCCTACACGCTGCAGAGCGATATCGTGTTCGCCCAGAACCAGTACGCTCCGCACACCGACGATGGCCGCTGGCTGCTGGCGCACGAGCTGGCTCACGTCGTGCAGCAGAGCGCGGCGAAGCCGATTTCGTAATAGTCCGGCGCTTTCGGCGGCGCGCTCCTTTGCGCCGTCCGAACAGCCGGTTCCCAGCGTGCAGTATCCCGAAGAGCCTGGCCCCCCTTCTCAGGGCCGGCGGCGGTCGAACGCTGGCGCATGTGGGCGCGCCCACTGAACCCGATTCGCAAACCGGAATATGGCCGATACAACCGTCGAACCGATATCTTCAGAAGCTCGGCTTGCATCCGGAGGATTCGCCTTCCCGTCGGAGCGGATGCTCGGAGACACGCACGACACCCTCGCAGCCCTTATGTACGGGTACGGGGGGATGGACCGCCGCGACGTGGCCGTTCAGTTCGCACTGCCGACGCCCAGAGTAATCGAGGCGATCACCGGCCCGGTCATCCTATTCTCGCTGATCGACCTGTGGGAGAACCTGGACCTGCGCAATTCCGGCTTTGCGATGCGACCCGCCGAGCGGAACAAAGAGGATGGGGCGGAATTCCGGTCCACGCCCCGCTATTTCGATTTCAAGTATCTGGTCTCGGTCCACGCCGCGGACCCGGAAGACGAGCACGCGATCCTTTCGAGGCTGCTGTGGACGCTCTACCGCCATCAAGAGTTCCCCAGAGAGCTGCTGCCCGCCGGTTTCCATAGACTCGGCTGGCGCATCAGCGGGCGGCTCGTGGGGCCTGGCGAGGGATCGCGCCCACTCGAAGTCTGGTCGGATCTCGGGGCCGATCCGCGGCCGGCCCTGCTCTACATCGCGACCGCTCCGCTCGACATCGAGCGCGCCACTCCGTCGCCGCTCGTTCTCAGCAGGGTGCTTCGTGTCTCACCGCTTCCGGATAGGACGCAAGCCGGCGACGATGAAGACTCGGAGATGCCGGACATGAAGCCCGAGCCCTCCTTCGAGCGAATGGCCGAATCGGATGAGCCGGAGGAGCTGGATATCGACGGTCAGGATTCCAGCGAAGATCTGATAGCGAAGATCAACAAGCGGAAGGAGGATGAAAAGAAACTACGGAACGTACGTAACGAGATAATGGCCGGCGGCCTGGTTTCCTATGGCGGCTACCTGGTCAACCGCGACCGCGAGCGGCTCAAGGGATATCGCGTTCTGCTCATCGGGGTGCCGAAAGCGGACGCAATCACGGACGACCGCGGCCGGTTCAAGTTCCACATGCTTCGCGCAGGCCGATACCGTCTCAGGATATTCACGCCGGAGGGTGTCGAGATTCCCTGGATTCGGCTGCACGTGGCGGGCGACCAGCCGAGACAGGAGCATCGAATCGAGATCGATGTCCCCGCCACGTAGCGACGCGCAACCCGCGCTGGATGCGCACAGTGCGCGCAGCTGCGCTAATCGTCCAGCCGCCATGTTCCAACGGTCGATATGCCATACCCGCAATTAATGCTCGCGCCGATCCCGGCGCAACTCTGACGAAGGGGACTCGAGGAGGAACTCATGCCTAACTACATGTCACCGGGTATCTACATCGAAGAGCCGCCGAGCGGCCCGCGCCCGATTCAAGGGGTCAGCACGTCCGTCGCGGCGTTCATTGGAAACACTCCTACCGGTGGGGAGAAGGACCGCCTTGGCAATGTGACCAGGGAGTTTACGCATCCGCGACTGGTGACGAGCTGGGAGCAGTTCTGCCGCGAATTCGGCAAGCGGATGAAGGACGGCAGCTACGATCCGTATGAGGCGGATTCGTACATGGCGTACTCCGTCTACGGCTTCTT
>DATGJU010000321.1:0-8291 GCA_035295045.1 Chthonomonadaceae bacterium | reverse complement strand
ATCGCCACAGGAGAGCGCGGACTACCTGAACTGCCCCTTTGATAAAGAGGAGTATCTGGCGTTCTGGAAGGCGCTGACGGAGGCGGAGCTGGCGCCCGCGCACGGTTTCGAGGCGGAAGGCGGACCGGAGAAGATGGTCTTCTTCGAGATGTGCGTGCCGATCGAGGAGCTCGCGAGGCGCGGGCCGCGGACCCTCGCCTTCGGCGCGATGAAGCCGATCGGCCTGATCGACCCACGCACCGGGCGGCGGCCGTACGCCTGCGTCCAGCTCCGGCAGGAGAACAAGGAGGGCACGCTGTGGGGGCTGGTCGGCTTCCAGACGCGGCTGAAGTGGGGCGAGCAAAAGCGGATTCTGGCGATGATCCCCGGCCTTGAGCATGCGGAGTTCGTCCGATACGGGGTGATGCACCGCAACACCTACGTCAACGCTCCGCGGCTCCTCGATCTCGCGTGCCAGCTTCGCGATCATCCCGGCATTTTTCTCGCCGGCCAGATGACGGGCGTCGAGGGCTACCTCGAATCGGCCGCGATTGGCATCGTGGCCGGCCTGAACGCCCATCGCCGGTTGTGCGGCCAGGGACTCGCCCTACTCCCGAGGGAGACGGTGCTGGGTTCGCTCTGCCACTACCTGGTGGAGAGCGACCCGAAACACTTCGCGCCCATGAACTCCAACTGGGGCATCGTCCCGGAGCTGCCTGGCCCCCCGATCCGCGACAAGCGGGAAAAGGGCCGCCGCAAGGGCGAGCGCGCACTGGCGTCGATCGACGCGTTCATCCAGTCTCTCACCGCAGATGACAGGGTCTCCGCAAATTGATTCAGGCCATACGATCGATCCCGCTGATGCCTGCGCGCTCATTCCGGGCATGGCGCCGCTTTCAGGCCGCGCCTCCGCGAGGCGCGCACCGCGCAAACCGTTACGAGCCATGAGATATGGACCACGATGAACCTCGCTGATCTGCATTCGCGCCGGCGAACGGGCCGTGCTGTCGCGGGCATGGCGGCGGCGCTGCTGCCGTTCGACGAGAACGGCCAGATCGCGGAGGAGGCGTATGCCGCCTGCCTTCGGGAGATCGTCGCGGCGGGGCTGACACCGGCTGTCAACATGGACACCGGCTACGTCAACCTGCTCACGGACGATCAAAGGGCTCGCGTTCTGCGGCTGGCCAGAAAAGCGCTGGGAGGCGCGTCCTTCGTCGCGGGCGCATTCATCGAGGGGCAGAACGGCGATGTCGCCGAGCTGTACCGGCGGGAGATGGGGAGGATCGCCGAGCATGGCGGCACGCCGATCCTGTTCCAGACGGCCAGGCTCCACGGGCAGAGCGCATCGGAGGTCGCCGGCGTCTACGCGCGGGCGGTACGCGACGTGCCGGCCGCCTACGCGTTCGAGCTCGGCCGCATGTTCGCACCCAACGGGGAGATTTGGCCGCCGGAGGTCGTGCGCGCCATAATGGACGTGCCGCAGATCACGGGCATGAAGCACTCGAGTCTGGATCGCGTCGTCGAGCTGGAGCGGCTGGCCCTGCGGGACTCGGTCCGGCCGGATTTTCAGATTCTAACCGGCAACGATCTCGGTATCGACATGATCGAGTACGGCTCGGACTACCTGCTGGGCCTTGCCGCGTTTTCGCCGGCCAGCTTCGCGCTGCGGGACCGGCTCTGGCGCGACCGCGACTGCGGCTACCTCGCGGTGGCCGATGCCCTCCAGTTTCTGGGCGCCGTCGCATTCCGCGCTCCCGTGCCGGCCTACAAGCACTCGGCCGCAATCTTCCTGCACCTTCTCGGCAAGATACCGACCCCGCGGACGCACCCGCGCTCCGCGGAGCGGCCGCCCTGGGAGCGCGAAATACTCGCCTCCTGCGCCGAGCGACTTCATCTGCTCTAAGGAGGCGCCCGTAGTCTGTTCGTAGTTGCGCTCGGGCGACGGAATGAATTCCTTCGCTGTACGGCCTATGGCTCCGTGTCCCTGCGGGACACCAATGCCTCCGCGTGATCTACGAAGTGACTCGGAGCAGCTACTTAGGCGAAACATAGTCGACGCGGTCGATTGAACCGGCGGTCATCGCCGCCCATCGACCCTACGGCTATCGCGATCTGATCCGAGCCGCGCCGCGGAGTAGCGCTCTCTAGCCGAGCCGCTTCTCGATCTCTTTCCAGTGCTGCAGATCGACGATCTCCTCGAACTGGTCCATGTCTACCGATTCCGTCACATCGGCAGGCTGCCCATCGTGGAGGCGCCGCAGTGCGCGGGCGATCGCGTTCGTCGCCTGGAAGATGACGGTCGATGGATAGAGCACCATGGAGTAACCGAGCCGTTCGAACTCACGTGGCGCAAGCCAGGGCGTTTTGCCGCCCCGCTCCAGCACGCTGGTCGCGAGCGGCACGCCGTGAAATGCGCGGCCTATCCGCTCCAGCTCACTCTCAGTTCTCGGTCCCTCAAGGTATATGCCGTCCGCGCCTGCCTTCAGATAGCGCTCGCCACGACGCAGCGCCTCGTCCAGCCCGAGCGGCTGGATCGCGTCGGTCCTCGCGAGCAGGAACAGGTCCGGCGTGCGCCGCGCTGCTACCGCGGCTCGCACCTTCTTCTCCATTTCCGCGGCATCGATTACCTGCTTGTTGTCCATGTGGCCGCATCGCTTCGGCGGCCTCTGGTCCTCCATGAAGAGAGCGGAAGCGCCCAGGTACTCATATTCGCGAACGGTGCGGGTCACATTCTTGACGTCGCCGTACCCGTCGTCGGCGTCCACCAGAACGGGCAGCGACGAGGAGGCGATGATCCGTCGAGCCGCCTCGCTGTTCTCGCCGAGGTGGTCCAGGTCGATGTCCGGCACGGCGTGCATCGCGCCGACGAGCGCGAAGCCGCCGATCTGGTAGGCGTGAAATCCCGCGCGTTCGATCAGTCGCGCTGTCAATGCGTCATGGGCAACTGGAAGGGGCAGGAATCGCTCGCGCTTGAGAACCGCCTTCCAGGTCGCGCGGTTGGAGTTAACGTCTCGCATCCGCAACCTCCGTCGCGGCCGGCCCCTTCCATCAGAGTCGGCCAAAGGGTCCGCGGGGCCGGCGGCCGCGCGGCGCTCAGTCGCGGCGCCGGCGTCCTCACTCCCGTTGCGTAAGCATACGGCCAAGAGACGGGTGGGTTCCTGGGATGAGGGTCGTAAGGGCCGGGGGCTTCTCGTGGCGGAGATATTCTCTGCGCTCAGATCGCGCTGCGCAGCTCGTCCGGGCTGATCGTCGCGACGCCGTGCTTGCGGACGACACACGCTCCGGCCAGGTTTGCCAACTCCGCTGCTTCGACGTCCGACGCGCCGCTCAGCAGCGCCAGCGCCATCGTGCCGATGGTCGTGTCGCCGGCGCCCGCGATATCGGCGACTTCGACCAGGTGCGCTGGAATCGCATGGAACGCGCCGGATCGCTGCCAGAGGCACAGCCCGCGCGAGCCCCTCGTTACCATCAGCGCATCCGCGTCTGTCAGCGCCGCCAGCCGCTCGCCGAACGCGCGGAGCGCCTGCTCATCGTCCGGAAGTGGCCCGCCGCCAAGGCCCTCCGCCTCGATCTGGTTGAGCGACAGGACCCGGGCGCCACGCAGCCAGACGGCGCTCTGCGGCTTGGGATTCGTAATCAGCGGCTTGCCGGCGGACCGCGCCAGATCGATGAGCGCCGCCGCCGACTGCGGCGTGACGACTCCCTTTCGGTAGTCCGAGACCAGCACACCGTCAACGTTCGGCAGTATCCGCGATACCTGTCCAAGGAGCGCCTCCGCTACGCCCGGCGAGATGGGCGACGTCTTCTCGCGGTCGACGCGCAATACCTGCTGACTCTGAGCCACGACCCGGGTTTTGCGCGTGGTCGGGCGCGACACGTCCACGACGACCGAGGACACGTCCATCATCGAGGAGTCCAGACTGTCCACCAGTGTTCTGCCGATCGCATCGTCACCGATCACTCCGGCGACTGCGACGGCTGCGCCGAGCGCCCGCAGGTTGTTGGCGACGTTCGCCGCGCCGCCTGGCTTGAACTCGTCGGAGTCGACCTCGATCACCATCACGGGGCCCTCCTGCGATATACGCCTGGCCGAGCCATAGAGGTACTCATCCGCCATCAGATCGCCTACAACCAGGACCGACCGGCTCGCGAACCGATCGATGATCTCCCAGCGGCGTTTTTCGCTAAGCCTTACGTCCATCCGTTAGTCGCATTCGTGGTATGACGATTGTTCAGCAATAGGACGCCTGCCGCCCGGAGCGGGCCGCGGCTTTCGGTGCAATTGCAGTCGCGTTCCTGCGCACGCCGACGATCGTCCCGCCCAGAAGTCGGCGAATGGCGGGAGCAGTCGCGCGTCAGACCATCTTCATCAGCTTATGTGTCTGCGGTATCACACGCACCTCCCTCAGCCGGCGTGAGGCGATCGCGTGAAAATGGAGCATTTTGGAGGGCGGAGCGGTTTCCGGCTCGCAGCCGAACGGCGTCACCGGCTGGAGTATGAGCGGAATAGACTCGTCGACCGATGCCACCGTGTCGATTACGTCCGCCAGTTCCGCCTCCGTAGCGGCCGGAGTCACGACGAGCTTCACGTAGACCTGCACCGCCCGGGCCGCCCGGAGAAACGCGGCGTGGCGTTCGCGGGTTTCGCTCGCCGAGAGGCCCGTGGCGGAGGCGGCCTTATAGTCCATGGAAACCGTGTCGATCAGGGGCAGGAGCCGCGCGAGATGGTCCGGCAGCATCCCGTTCGTCTCCAGGAAGATCTTCAGTCCAAGCTGCCGGACCTGCGGCAGCCAGATCTCGAAGAAGGCCGCATGCAGCAGCGGTTCGCCGCCCGTGATCGAAAGGGAGTGGTGCGGCACGACAAGGTACCGCCGAACGATGTCCGTAAGCGCCGCGCCCGGGACGGGATTCGGAATCGAGTCGAACCGCCAGCTTCCCGGCTCTGTCTCGATGCGACACCGAGCCGGCGTTCCGGATTCCTTCAGCGTTTCCGGGCTGTCGCAGTATGTGCAGCGCAGGTTGCACCCGTAGGTGCGCACGAATACCTGGCGGTGGCCGACGAGCACGCCCTCGCCCTGAATGGACGAGAACACCTCGACGAGCCGCGCGTGCGGGACCGCGCTTGCCCCTGCTGCTGACATTGTCCTTGCCGTCTCAGGCCGCCTGCTTCACGAGCGCGACGATCTTCGCGGCGGCCTCCTGCATGGTCTCGGCGGGTACGAGGCTCGCGTCGGCGAGGATTCTGGCGCCCTCTTCGGCGCGGGTCCCCGCGAGCCGGACCACGAGCGGCACGTTGATTCCGACCGTACCTGCCGCGGCAACGATTCCTTTGGCCACCTCATCGCAGCGGGTGATGCCGCCGAAGATGTTGATCAGGAGCCCCTTGACGTTCGGGTCCGACAACACGATTGAAAGACACTTCGCGACGCGCTCCGACTGTGCGCCGCCTCCTACGTCCAGGAAGTCGGCCGGGTTCCCGCCCGCTCGCTTTACCTCGTCCATCGTCGCCATCGTCAAACCGGCGCCGTTGCAGATAATGCCCACGTCGCCGCCGAGTCGCACGTACGCTATGTCCTCCTTGTGCGCCTCCGCCTCGATCGGGTCGTCCTCGCTCTCCTCCGCGTAGGCGGCGAACTCGGGATGGCGGTACAGCGCGCTGTCGTCGATCTGGAACTTGGCGTCCGCCGCGAGGACGCGACCGTCGTCCGTCACGGCCAGCGGATTGATCTCCGCCAGCGAGCCGTCGGACCCCACGTAGGCGCTATGGAGCTGCCGCAGGAACACCACGGCTTTGTTGACGACCGCGGGGTCGAGTCTCGCGTCGTAGCAGACCTGGCGAAGCTGATAGTCACGCAGTCCCTCGATCGGATCGATGGGAAGCCGCGCGATCGCCCCCGGGTCCTCCTCGGCGACGGCCTCGATGTCCATTCCGCCCCTCGCGCTCACGATGATCACATCTCGCTGCGTGTCGCGATCCGGCACGACACCCAGGTAGTACTCCTGAACGATCGTCACCGGCTCTTCGATCAGGACCTTGTCGACGCGGATGCCCTCCGGTACCTGGTGCGTTTTCAGGACCATTCCGAGCATCGCTTCCGCGATCTTGTTGGCCTCTCGCGGCGAATTGGCCACCTTGATCCCGCCGGCCTTGCCGCGGCCGCCGGAGTGTACCTGCGCCTTCACGACGCCGCGGCCGCCCAGCGCCTCTACGGCTGCCTCCGCCTCCGCGGGCGTCGCGGCGACTCCGGCATTCCTGGGTACGGTGACCCCGTACTTTGCGAGAAGCTGCTTGGCCTGATACTCGTGAATCTTCACTTTCGACTGCCTCCAGGAAGCGTTCCTATACTCTCGTTCTTATACATTCGTTCTTATACTTTAACAATGGGAAACTGCACTATGACGCGCGCCCCGCCCTCGGCGCGGTTCTCGTAGCGTGTCCGGCCCGAGAGGTCTTTTCGGGTCAGGCTCTCGATCAGCTCGAGGCCGGTGTTCGCCGCGGCGCGGGGCGAGAACTCAGGTGGAAAGCCCGGCCCATCGTCGCAAATCTCAAGCGTAGCCTCGCCCTCCCGAACCGTGAACCGAACCCGGATCGCCGTTCTGCCATGCTTGGTGGCGTTGGCGACGAGCTCGTTAGTTATCAAGGCGAGCGAGGCGCTCTGATGGCTCGTAAGACGCGCGTCATCGAGCTCGTATTCGAGCTGTGTGCGACCGGTCGTCTGTGCGATCGTAGTGAGGAGCTGGTCCAGCATCGATCGGGCAGACAGCGATTCGGCCTGGCCGCGCGTCTTGATCTCCATCGTGAGCAGATCGTGGATGGCGGAAAGCGACCGTACGTGCTGGCTCAGGCGGGTGAACTCCGCGAGCGGCAGAGATTCCGGCCGGTCGATCGTCTGCAGGTCGATCAGCGCGACGATGATCTGCAGGTTGTTCTTTACGCGGTGATGCGTCTCCATCAGCGCGCGCTGCAGCCGCTCGTTCAGGATTTCGATCTCGTGCTCACGCTGTTTCAGCTCGGTGATGTCGGTGCAGACCCCTACCGCGCGCCAGCGGTCTTTGCCGATGGGCTCGATCTGGACGTCCTCGGCGATCCACCGGACCTCACTGTCGGTCCGTCGGCATCGGTACTCCTGATGATAGTCCTGCCCGGCGAGGATCTGCTGGGTGCCGTATTCGTTCGTGCCGTCCTTGTCCTCGTCGAGGCGGCATGCGTAGAAAGCCTCGCCGAAGCTCTGCCCGGACTTGATTTCGAAAGGAAGAAACCGCTGCGCAGCCACCGCGTCCGCGGGCCAGACGAACCAACGCATCTTACCCTTTACGCGCACGTACTCCACGTCCCCGTACCAGAGCAGGCACTTGGCGCTGGTCAGGATGTACAGCATCTCCTTGGCGTGTATCTGGCGCGCCGTCGTGTCCGCGAATGTTACGACCGTTCCGTAACTGCAATCCCTTGTCTTGAGCGGTCGCACCGAGTACTCGACCGGAAACGACGTGCCGTTCAAGCGCGAAAACACCTCATGCTTTACGAAGCAGCCCTTGTCGGACCGGAGGTTGCGGCAGACCGGACACTGGTCCGGCGGCACCGACGTGGAGTGTACCCCGGACTGATGCATGGCGTCGTGGACGTGCCGGCCGATGATTTGCGCAGGCTCGACATGAAGGAGCTGCGCCGCGGTACGGTTGACGTAGACGATACAGCCCTCGGGGTCGAGGCAACAGACCGCTTCGGCGATGCTCTCCAGCACAAGGGTCTGGAATTCTGGCTGCGTCAGGGGTTTCGGAGGCGTATTCGGGGCTGTCGAGCTGTTTATTGCGGTCGGAGACTGGCGCACGCCCACACCACCTTAACGCGGTTGTTTCCAGTAGATTCCGTCCCGGCCCGCCAATCTCCTTCGCGAGCGAGCAAGCAGTATTAGATTCCGGCGAGACGGGTATCGGCGTCGCCGAAGCGGTCGAGCTTTACGCCCATCCGATCCATGAGCGAAAGGTAGAGACTGCAGATCTTGCGGTTCTCATCGCCCTTGTCGCGGTAGTTGAGCACACGGCCGGTCTCCAGCGTGCCGCTCAGATTGCCGAGAGTCAGCACCGGCAGCTTGGAGTTGTCGTGATTGGAGCCGGAGAACATGTTGGACAGCCAGAGGATGCAGGTGTTGTCGAGGACCGTGCCCTGCCCCTCCGGCATCGCCTGCAGCCGGCCCGCCAGATACGCGAGCTGGGTGACGTAGTGGCGCGTGATCCGCTCGTATTCGTCCGAAGTGTCGTGATGCGATGCAGGATGGTGTGCGTCCCGGACGCCCAGGAACGGATAGAACAGG
>DATGJU010000320.1:0-4944 GCA_035295045.1 Chthonomonadaceae bacterium | reverse complement strand
TCACTTCGCGAACGGACGGCTGCGCTTCCCCGGTCGCCTCCAGGCGAATCCGGTACTGGATGAAGCGGGCAGACGGGCTGGTCACCGCACCCTCGGACTTGCCGGAAACATTGACGGGCGCCCAGTCGCTCCAGGTCGAATCCGGCTCCGCGACATTGCCCGTGCGCGTATCGACATGCACGCTCGCGCCGGACGGAGCATTCGCCTCCCACCGCGCCATGCCCCAGTGGCTTGCCAGCTTCGCGTCGTGGACAACCGAGACGAACTGTCCGCTCCGCTTGTCGCCCCATGCGCTCTGCCCGCTCCACTTCGGGCCAATGCCGTACACTTCGCCGATGTTGCCCGTGCCGGCCGCAACGCTGCCGTCCGGAAGCACTACGAGGCTGAGGAAGTCGACGTCCTTCGGGTTGTCGAGCGGCACCACGATCGGCTGATTCGGGTCGGTCGGAGATGGCAGAAAGTGGAAAACCGCGTTCACCGTCGTCGCGTAGATCGAGCCGTCCGCCGCCGCCTTCACGCCCGTATAGAAGCTGGTGGATCGATCGAATAGCGTGGTCGCTCCGCCGTCCGGCGAAATCCGATACAGGATGCCGCGCGGCCCAGTGACGGCGTACACCGTTCCCTGCTTGTCGGTCGTCAGGCCTGTAATCGAGTTCTCCTTTGCGTCGAACATGACCGTGGACTTGCCGTCGGGCGTCACCTTGTATATGATGCCGCTGTTGCCGGTGCCGACGAACAGATTGTCCTGCTTGTCGAGCGTGAGCGCCAGGATATGATCGGCGGCCGTCTTAACGAATGCGTCGACATGGTCCAGTGCTGGCGTCTCCGTCGGATGCGCCGTGGTCTCGATCGAGGCGAGCCGGTCTCCCGCGATCTTGTATACATTGCCACTGCCGCCGACGCCGACGAAGAGCGTGCCCTTTTCGTCGGTCGTGAGCGCCAGCACGTACTTCTCTGGAAGCCTGGCGACCATGCGCGCGCTGCCGTCCAGCGCGACCTTGTAGACGCAGCCCTTCACGCCGGAGCCAGCGTAGAGCGCATGGTCGCGCGGGGAGTAGCAAAGTGCCTGAACGGTTACGATCGGCAGCGTTGCCAGCACGCTCTGTTTGCCGTCCGGCGCGATCTTGACGATCTTGCCGGTCGTACCCGTGCCTGCGTAGAGCGTGCCCTGCTCGTCGGCGGCCAGCGACCAGATGTAGGTCTCGGTAGTGGAGGCGATCCGCTGCAAGGTAGGCGCGAGGCGAAGGACGCCGTTCGCCGCCACGCTCGCGCCTGTGAACTTGCCGGCATTGAAGTCGGTGCGCGCGGATTGGCGCCATGTCTGGAGCTGGCGGCCGATCGGCTTATCGTTGGATGTGTCCGGCGTAATCGCCGCCTGCGGCTGAGGCTGCGGGCTGCCGGCTGCCGTCGGCGGTCCAGACGGCTTGGCCGTATCGGCGGCCGGCTTGGCTGCGGGCGGTGGCTGCACTGCCGCAGCCTTCTTGTCCTGCCTCAGCGCCATAACGTCCATCCACAGTCTAAATCGCGGATCGGCATGGAGCTGCGTGAACGCGTTGGCCCTGTCGGAGCCCTCCACTACGTCATCGTCGTTCGGATTCGAGAGTTGATTGCCGGATGGGCCGCCGGGAATGCTTACCGTCGGGACGCCGGGGCTGCCTCCGGAGGGGATGGGATTGGAGCCGCTCGGACCAGAAGGCTCCAGCGAGTTCTTACGGACCACGGTCACGACAAGCTGCTGCACGCCGCTCGTAACATAGCCGGCCGGCTGCACGGACCGCACCTCCTCGCGCTCGAGTCGAACGCCTGAGTTGCGATCGGATCGCATGAGCGCCACGAGGCCGGGCGGGAGCTGCGATAACTTTTCGCCCTCCAGCGACGGCGCGACGGAGTTGAGCATCAGGCGCGCCACGATGTCCGTATTCGTCTCGTGCTCGTTGAGCCGCGCCACCATCTGGCGAACGTTGGCCGGCGGAGCCTGCGGGCCGTCAGGCGCCCCGCCGCCGCCGAGAATGAGGCCGCCCAGTCGGAACTGCGGAACGACACCGCCGCGGACTGTGAGCTGGTATCGCCCGGAGGGCGTCTCCGACGGTATTTTGACCGAGACGGTCTTAATCACGGGGTCGCGTCGGTAGGGCTTGAGCACGACCCCGATGTCCAAGGTGTCGCCGGGCTCATAACGGCCCTGCTTCAGAAAGATCCGCTCGACGCTCGCGGTGTTGTGGCCGGGCAGGATGTCGATCGTCATGTGCGCGGACCGGATGGGCAGCGGGTAGAACGGGTTGCCGCTCACGATGCTCGTGATCTCGCCCATGTCCTGGCCTACCGCCGCGGAGATATCGGTCGAGTCGAAGTAGAGATTGGTGCGCGTGACCTTGCCGACTTCGGCCGCGTCCAGCGTGCTCGTCACTCGCGCCATTACGTCGCCGGGCACGTCGTGCACCCGGCCCACGGAGTCTCGAATAATTGTGGACATGAGCGCTGGAGTGATGTCCGGGTGCTGGAAGATGTGGTTGTGGAACGTCTGCGTCCTGTGGCTCGTTTGGTCGTTGACGGTAAGATCGAACGGGATGAGGCTCGGCTGCCGGCCAATGTCGCCGGCCACGGCGAAGTCTCGGTCCTGCCGCAAAGTCCCGACCACCGGTCCCGGAATCGCGATGAAATGGGACGTCTGCAGCCCCGAGAATACGTCCACCACGTATGCGGTCGTGATCGCGCCCTCCAGTGGGCCGAGCTGCATAAGCGGGTGGCCAAATCCGAGGATGCGGTTGCCGCGCCGGTAGGTGATGGTGCCGAAGCCGCCGAAAGGCGTGTCGCCCGTCGAGAGGAACGTGCCGAACACCGAGCCCGGTCGGAGCGGGTAGGACCTGAAATCTGCGGCGCCGGAGGAACCGTTCGAGCCGGACACCACCGTCACGGCGAACCCGCGCTTGTTGAGCTCCTGCTGGAGGAACGCGCGGTTCTTCTCCGAGAGGCTGCCCGCAGTCATAAAGCTTGTGGCTGGGTGCAGGACCGCCGTGTGGGCGTCGGAGCGGCGCGGATCGCTGAGCGGCGCGTTCATCACAAGCCGCGAGATCGTCCTGCCGCCGATCCGGATGGGCGGATCGAGAGTCTCTGCCGTGGCCTTGCGCGGTTGACGGGGCAGGGGAGAGGCGAGCGCGGCGACCGGCGCGCCCTTATCCGCCGGCTTATAGTAGTCGGGCGACTGTGGGATTTTCGGGTCCCAGGCGTCGAGCATGTCCTCGATCGGCGTCACCATACCGATGGGCTCTTTCGGGAAGGCCTCGCCCTGCGAGAAGGCGCCGATAATCTTGCCGTCGATGTAGATCGGGCTGCCGCTCATGCCGTGGATCAGATTCGCGCCGCGCTCGGTGATCGGCCCGCCGTGCATCTTGATCAGGATCAGGTCGTGTCCCTGATTCGTGTTCTTGATGATGCCGATGACCTTGATGTCGAAACGGGAGATCGTGTTCGCATGAAATGTCGTGAGGCCGTATCCTGTCATGCCGGGCTTGACGTGGCTTAGCGGCATAATATCGGAATAGTGCGCGGCGACTGCGGACCCGGCCGGTCCGGCGGCAAGCGAGCTGCTCCCAGCGAGGCAAAGCGCACCGGCTGCCAGCGCGGACGCCAGCCACACCGAAACCGTTCGATAAATCGGAGCTTTCAAACTACTCGCCCTCCATTCAGTACGCCTCCGACAGCGGCGTTGCCACCACCTCAAGGCTATCGCCATCGCCAGCCGCCTGGCGGAAGAAGCACGACCTGTATCCCTCGTGGCACGCCGCGCCCGTCTGGTCCACTTTGATCAGGAGGCAGTCCTGATCGCAATCCACATAGATAGACCTTACGCGCTGAATGTTGCCGGAGGTTTCTCCCTTGACCCAATATTTCTGACGAGACCGGCTCCAAAACGTAACGCGCCCGGACGAGATCGTGCGCTCCACAGCCTCGCGGTTCATGTACGCCAGCATGAGCACGTCGCCGTTTTCGGCGTCCTGGATCACGGCCGGTATGAGCCCCTGGCCGTCGTATTTCAAACCTTCAGCGATAAGCAATGGCTTGTGCTCCATAGGCATTTGGGTGTTCGGCGTTGGGTGTTCACGCTGCCTGACTGAGTGCGTCATGTCCAAACACCAAATATCGAACACCGTCCACCGTCTATCTGACGCATACGCCGCGGTCGGCAAGGTACTGTTTGATCTCCGCGATGGTATAGTGGCCGTCGTGAACGATCGAGGCGATGAGGGCGGCGTCCGCGCGTCCCTCGGTCAGTGCCTCCAGGCAGTGCTGCGGCGTTCCGGCCCCGCCGGACGCGATCACGGGGACGGGCACACGTTCCGCGACGGCCCGCGTGAGCGGCAGGTCGAAGCCGGCCTGCGTGCCATCGCGATCCATGCTCGTGAGCAGGATTTCGCCGGCGCCGAGACGCGTCGCCTCCTCGGCCCATTCCAGCGCGTCGATGCCGGTGGGCGTCCGCCCCCCGTGGATGAAGACCTCCCAGCGCGGCGAGCCGTCCGGGCGGTCGCCGACGCGCTTCGGATCGATCGCGACCACAACGCACTGCCTGCCGAACTGTTCCGCGGCCTCGGCGAGGATTGCGGGCCGCTCTATCGCCGCGGTGTTTACAGCCACTTTATCGGCGCCCGCGCGCAGGATCTTGCGGAAATCCGCAACAGTTCGGATGCCGCCGCCCACGGTGAACGGGATGAAAACCTGGTCCGCGACGCGCGCCGCGATATCAACGATCAGGTCCCTGTGCTCGTGGCTGGCGGTGATATCGAGGAAGACCAGCTCGTCGGCGCCCATCGCGTCGTAGCGGGCAGCTAGCTCGACGGGATCGCCGGCATCACGGAGATTGAGGAAATTCACACCCTTGACGACGCGGCCCTGCATTACGTCGAGACAGGGTATGATTCTGCGGGCGAGCATGGGCCGGCTTCACTT
>DATGJU010000319.1:0-8744 GCA_035295045.1 Chthonomonadaceae bacterium | reverse complement strand
ACTCAGCGCGGGCCGACGGAGGGCCCGTGGGCGCGCATCGCGCCGAAGCACGATGGTAACACCGATCGACCTATAAGCTGCTCACCAGCTCGGTAAGCTCGCGGGTCAGTTGCGCACGCCTGGACTCGTCCAGCCCTTCAGCCGCCAGCTCCTGCGCAATCTGGCGAATGCGCTCCTGGGCAGCCGGCCCCGTAGACTCCGCGTCCCAGCGGCGCCAGGCGTGCGGATCGTGAGATTCCTCCGGCGTCGGGGCTTCCGGCGCGCCGGGCGGCGTGGGCGGTACCGGAGCCTCGGGCGGGCTGGGAGGCGTGGGCGGCGCGCCGGGATCGCGGCTGCGGCGCATCTGGTCGCGCCAGAAGAGGATTTCCGGCATGTGCTGGCGCAGCTCTTCGCCCATCTGCTGCATATCGCGCAGCGCCTGCGGGTCGAATCGGCCCGCGCCGCCCGGTCCGAACCAGGCGCCCCACTCGAACCGTCCGCGGCGGCCGCGCCGGCCTCGCCGCCCCTCGCGGCCCTCCTCGCCGCAGCACTCCTCCTCGGTCCCGGCTGCTTCGGCGTCCGCGGAGGGCTCCTGGTCCTCCTCCAGGTAGCTCTCCAGCATCCCGGTCACTACTCCCAGCTCGTCGAAGGTCGCCTCATCCTCGTCCAGCTCCTGGAACAGGTCCTCCGGGATCACTCCCGTGTCCTGCAGGTGGTTGCGGATCGCGTTGTATTGGCGGATAGCGATCCGGCCTCCGCCCTGCAGGCTTCCCGTCATGCTGGCGCGCTCCGCCAGGCGGGTCGTCTCCCGCAGCAGGCGGCGAATCTTGCGCAGATCCATTTCGTCGCTATTTCGGCCCATCTTCGTTCTCCCCCAGCTCCCGCTGGCGCGCCGTGAGCAGCGCGCGCATCAGCAGGCGGCCCTTGTGCAGACGCCATTTGACCGTCGTGACCGGCAGCATAAGGAACTCGCCGATCTGCTGCACGGTCCACTCCTCGTAGTAGCGAAGCCGGAGCGGAACGCGAAAGTCCGGCGGGAGCTGTTCCAGAGCCTCCGGCAGGTACGCTCGCTCCGCGCGACGGACGACCTCCTGCTCCGGGTGGACGACTGACTCGAAGCTGTTCGTCAGGATCAGCCGGTCGAGCACCGACGCCTCGACGGGCCGCTGCCGCCCGGCCCGCATTGCGACGCGGCGCGCGCGGTGCCTCGCGATGGCGTAGAGCCAGCTCGAGAAGCGCGCGGGATCGTGAAGCTGCGGCAGAGCCTTGAACGCCAGCAGGAACACCTCCTGCGCCACGTCCTCCGCCTGCTCCCGGCAGCCCGACATCTCCTCGGCCACGATGATGATCGCGCCGCGGAACCGCCGAACGAGCGCGTCGAATGCCTCGAGGTCGCCGAGCAGCGCCGCGAGCACCAGCGACAGCTCGCACTCCGGTGTCATGTTGGATTGGGAGGCCATCGCGCGTCTCTTCGCTCCTGCAACCTAGAGACACGCCGATGCAAGGAGGATAGCGGCCTAGTTCACGTCCGGCCCGAAAAGGCGCTTGAAGTGGATGCGGTAGGCCCGCGCGGCGGGAACGTCCGCCATCGCGAGCTGGAAGCTCGTGCCCTCGCCGGGCGCGATCGCGTCGCGGTCCACCATGGCGCTTTGGGTTGCGAGGGCGCGGCGGTTGGAATCGAGCAGCTCCACGACCGCCTCCAGGCGCTCCTGGGGCCGGGCGGTGCGGTTCACCATCATGCCGGAGACGACCACGTAGCCGGCGTGCCGGACGACGTACGGAGTGGACTGGATCGCGCCGCTGTTTGGCGCCGAATCGAGGGCGAGGGCTGGCGCGGAACCGGCGTCAAGCCGCAGCCTGGAGAAGCCTATGACCGACAGGACCAGAACCGCGCAGCCGGCGAGGGTGGCCAGCGCAACGCAGCGGAAGTACCTGGCCGCGGCCCGCGCTCGTTCGCGCTCCTCATCGTCCTCCGCGCGGTGCTCCGGAGCGCACTGCTCCAGCACGGGCGCGGCAATCGACTCCCATCGCAGGGGGTAGCCCATCGACGTATCTCCCAATTCGGACAACCGGACGCATCTAGACTACGGTTGTGACAATCACTGTCAGCAAAGGAGTATAACACGGACGTGCAATAATGTCAACCTGTTTTTGTACCAGGCGGACTTATTTGTTGCGAAGACGGCGGTGACAGGCGAATAGTTCCATGAAGTTAGAGGCTCTTTCCACCTGATTTGTTATCGGAAAAATGTCGACGGGTCCGCATGGCTGTGATCGGCTGCAACTGACCAAGTTCGGGCGGTCGGCCAGTCAGAAAGGCTCCGTGCACCCTCCGGAGCAGCCCCGGACCACCCACGGAGCAGCCACACATGATTCGCAAGACCGTTGCCAAGGGCATTAACGGAAATAAATGCGCGCCCAGCAAAACATGCGAACACTTCGGAGCCTCACGTCTATCGCCTTGCTCTTATCGGCGGTGGCACTCACCGCCTGTGCCAACTCGATAGCGATTACAACCGCAACGGCCGCAAAAGGCACCGGCAAGCAACTGATCGTCAATATCGCATATAACGCCGTGACGACGCCTACAATCACAGACACTAACCCAATACTGCTGAAACTCGAAATCAAGAAGAATCTGCCAGGAACCGGAACAATTAGCCGTGCCGGTACACTCAACGTCAATATGGCGCCTGCGGCGCCACCCGCCGGTGCAACATCGATGCACATCCTGACAAAGGTTCAGGTTTTGGGAGAGTGGGTGAAGAGCGCGTTGTTCCCGAATCCACCGGCCCTAGATGACGAGGTCGACGCAAAATACTGCTCCGGTCTCGCGTATAACCTGCCTTAGGGCACGAGGGAGGAATCCATGCATCGCAACCTTGTACTTTCGCTGGTGATTGCGATCCTGTTGGCCGCGTTCGGGTTCGGCTTCGCTAAGCCCGGTAGCCGCCCATTGCGCGATCCAACCTACGATCTAACCTGGTACGACTCGTCGGGAGCCGTAATCTCCACCGTCTCCGGCACAAGCGATCTCGACGGGACCATAGGCAGTCCGCCGTGCGGCGCGGACAGCTATCTGTATTACGACACGAGTGACTCGACGTCGACATTCCAGGTTTGGATCAACCCGGGGTCTGAAAACGCGGACGACAACGTGATCGACACGACAAACGACAACGCGGACGAACTCGACGGCACCGCCTGGTAGACAGCCTCCACGCCAGCACGTCAATGGCCAGGCCGAGCAGATCGGCCTGGCCTTTGACACGCCATCAGCGGCTCAGTGCGGGAGCCACCAACCATCAACCAGCAACCGCTCATCAGTGCAGCCGGCTCGCCGGCGGCGGGATGTCGGCGATCGGGCGCGGCGCCGGCGCGGGCGTGGTGCGCGGCCGGCGGGGAAGCTTCGCGGGCGCCTCCTGCTCAAGCGGCCTGGGAGCGGCGGGGGCGGGCTCGGGCAACGCCGCGGCCGTCGCGCCGCGCGGCTCGAGCGCCAGATCCAGCACCTGCCGCACATCCGTGACGAACTCGATTCGGACCTCCTTGCGCACCTCCTCCGGCAGGTCCTCCAGCACGTCCTTCCGGTTGCGCTCCGGCACCACGATCGTCTTGATGCCTGCCCGCCGGGCGCCCAGGGCCTTCTCCTTGATCCCGCCGATCGGCAGCACGCGTCCGGAGAGCGTCACTTCGCCGGTCATAGCGAGGAGCGGCTTCACCATCCGGCTGCTGAACAGCGACGCGAGCGCCGTAGTCATCGTGATGCCCGCCGACGGGCCGTCCTTCGGGATCGCGCCGGCCGGCACGTGGATGTGGATGTCGTGCTTCTCGTAGAAGTCGGCCGGCGCGCCGATCTCCTCCGCGTGCGACCGGACGAACGAGAGCGCGGCCTGCGCCGACTCCTTCATCACGTCTCCGAGCTGGCCGGTGATCGTCAGCGTGGAGGGCCGGTTCAGCGGGCTGGGAGTGGCGGCCGCCTCGATGAAGATGATGTCACCGCCCATCGGCGTCCAGACCAGTCCTGTCGCCACGCCAGGCCGATCGACGCGCTCCAGCGCCTCCTCGCTCTCGAACCGGGGCGCGCCGAGGTAGTCCATAATGACCTGAGGCGTCACGTCGAGCGTCTGCATCTTGGCTTCCGCGAAGGCGCGGGTCGCCTTGCGGCAGACGGCGGCGATCTCGCGCTCCAGGTTGCGGACGCCGGCTTCCCGCGTGTAGCCGCGCACCAAGAGCTGCAGCGCGCCCGGCCCGAACGTGATCTTGCCGGCGATTCCGTGCTCGTCCACCTGCTTCGGCACGAGATGCCGCTCCGCGATCGCGATCTTCTCCTCTTCGGTATAGCCGGCGATCTCGATGATCTCCATCCGGTCCCGCAGAGGCGGCATGATCGTGTCCAGCACGTTGGCCGTGGTGACGAACAGCACCTTCGACAGGTCGAAGGGCACGTCCAGGTAGTGGTCGCGGAATGTCGTGTTCTGCTCCGGGTCCAGCACCTCCAACAGCGCGCTGGAGGGATCGCCGCGGAAGTCGGCGGTCACTTTGTCGACCTCGTCCATCATGAAGACCGGATTGTTCGTCTCGGCCCGCTTGATACCCTGGACGATCTGGCCGGGCAGCGCGCCGATGTAGGTGCGTCGGTGCCCGCGGATTTCGGCCTCGTCGCGAACGCCGCCGAGCGAGATGCGCACGAACTTGCGGCCCATCGCCTTCGCGATCGAGCGGCCGAGCGACGTCTTGCCGACTCCGGGCGGTCCCGCGAAGCAGAGGATGGGCTGGCGGGCCGTTCCGTCCGCCTTGAACTTGCGCACCGACAGGTACTCCAGGATGCGGTCCTTCACCTTTTCCAGGCCGTAATGGTCCGCGTCCAGCACCTCCTTCACGGCGGCAATGTCCAGGTTGTCTTCGCTGGATACCTGCCACGGCATGGCGACCATCCAGTCGAGGTAGGTGCGTGCGACGTTGAACTCCGGCGCCGCGGGATTCATCCGGCTCAGGCGGTCCAGCTCGCGCTCGGCCTCCTTGCGCGCCTCCTCGGGCATGCCGGACTTCGCGATCTTTTCGCGAAGCTCGTCCATCTCCTGAGTCCGGTCGTCGCCCTCGCCGAGCTCCTTCTGGATCTGCCGCATGTGCTCGCGAAGGTAGTACTCGCGCTGGGTCTTGCCGAGCTCCTGCGCCACCTCCGACTGCAGCCGGCTGCCGAGCTCCAGCACCTGCACCTCGCGGGAGAGCAGCTCGAGCAGCCGCTTCATGCGCGCCTTCAGCTCGATCGTCTCGAGTATCTCCTGCCGCTCCTGGAACGTGAGGCGCGGCATCTGCGCGGCGATCAGGTCGGTGAGGACGTGCGGATCCTGGACGTTGCCGGGCATGCTCTGCATCTCATCCGGCAGGTCCGGCGAGAGTTGCACGATGCGGCCGAACATCTCGCCGATCTTCCGCTTGAGCGCCTCGACCTCGAGCTTGTCCTCGTCCGCGATCGGCGCCTCCTCGATGGGCCGGATTTTGACGCGCAGATAGGGCTGGGTCTGGACGGCCTCCAGTATTTCGAAGCGCTGAATGCCGAGCACGATCAGCTTGATTCCCTCGGGCACCTGCGCCATCATGCGGATGGCCACCACCGTGCCGATCTTGTAGACGTCGTCCAGCGTCGGGTTCTCGACCGACGGGTCCTTCATGCACGCGACGCCGATCAGCCGATTGCCGCCGCTCGTCGACTCGTTGACCAGCCGGATCGAGTTCTCCCGGCCGACTCCTAGCGGCGCGACCAGCACTGGCACAATCACGACCTCGCGCAGGGGCAGAAGATTGATCTCGGTCGGTATCTGGGGCTTTCCTTCACCAAGCTCGTCGGTCGCCTCGGCATTCTCCGCATCGACGCTTATCGCGACGGCCTCCAGGTTCTCCACGACGGGCTCGGGCTCGGGCTGCTGGGAAACTTTTCTCTTGGGCATTATGTTCTCGCGATCTGTAACAGAAATCCGCTAGAAGTGCATCGCTGCAGTCTATTTTCGCGTTCGGTTTTCACAACATACGGGCCGACGGCGCAATCAGTTACTATCGGCCCGAAGCCACGGCCGGAATGGTCCGCCGCCAAATCTATTCGTTCGTTACGGGAATGGTCCGCTTTTCGGCAGTCTCGCCGAGCCGCTTCGGCAGCGTGATCAACAGGAATCCGTCGCGGTAGCTGGCGCGGATCCGATCCCTCTCGATTCGCAGATTGCCCGGCAGGGCGATCTCCCTTCGGAACTCGCCGTAGTAGATCTCCAGGTGGTAACATCGGACGCGGTCCCTGTGATCCGCCTGCGTCTCGGCCCGCTCTCCCTCCACCGTAAGGTAACGATCGTCCGCCGAGAGCTCGATGTTGATTCGATCGGGTCTGACGCCCGCCACCTCCAGCTTGACGACCAGATCGTCCGGCGTTTCGTACATGTCCACGCTGGGATGGAACATCATCCCGCGTATTGCCGATCCGGAGGAGCTGCGGAGCTCCTGCTCGAGCTGGCGGAACATATCGAACGGGTTAAAATCTCGGCTCGACATAGCGCATTCCTCAGTCTGTCACTCGAAGCCCTCGATGTGAGAAGGTCGTAGGCTATATTACGCGTGGCCTCTTGTAATCACTGCAAGGATTCGGGCGATTGCGCGATTTACATGCCGTTATCAGTATACCTGCGCGTATCACACTCAGGAATAGTTATGTTATGAATGTAATGATCCGAAAGTTCCCGCGTCGTCTGAAGCGTTGGCGGCTCCAGTGCGAATAGCGGCCGGCCCGCGGAGCGGGATTCGCTCCATGGGCCGGCCGCGCCTTCCGACTCGATCCTTTTGCAGCCGCTACATCGGCATGGCCGGCTCGACCACCCTCCACGCGCCCTTTTCATAGACCAGCGCCATCAGGAACCGGCCGCCGGCCGCCTCGTACTGAAGCAGTACCGAGCGGCCGCGCTGCGTCGCGTTGGCGCGGCTGCGGGCGCCGCGGCGATCCGTGCGGAGGCGCCGAGTCGGCGCGGACTCCGTCACGTCGCTGCGGTCGAATGCCGCCCGTAGGAACGCGGTGGAATCGAATGCGCCGGCCTCCGTCGTCTGGCCGTGCGACCAGGCCGTGACCGACAGCCAGCGCCGCTCCCACGCGTTCAGACCCGGCAGCGGCTGCAGCGATACCTTATCGCCGGCATTCAGCGGGCAGTTGCCCTGGTCCACGCGGCGCTCCTGCTGCCGCCGGTAGTCCGCAAGCCGCGCGGTGTGCGCCAGGGAGACCCTCGCGGTCCGCCGGAGCATCGCGTCTGGCCGGTTCTCCGCCCAGTCGCGCAGGAAGCGCGCGCCCGCGTCCCGCGCCGCGACCAGTTCACCGATAGACAGCGGAGCGGCGTTCCTGGCCGCCAGAGCGCGCGTGGGCGCGACGCCGCCAAAGAAGAATGAAAGCGCCGCGAGCGGCGTCCCAGGAGCGACCGTGCCGGACGCAACGCGCCACTTGCCGTTCTCCCAATGCGTGAGCCCCGCAAATACCGGTCCGTTCCGGCCGTCCCGCGTGAACAGGACCCAGGAGCCGGCGGCGCCGAGCGCGCGGCTCGTTCGCGTGATCGCGGAAGCGGAATTGAGCGGCTCAAACGAGCTTCTGCGTCCGCCGTCGAACGAGGTGGCCTGTACCTGGAGGTCCGTTAAGTCCGAATTGGTGCGTACCTCCGCTCCGGGACCGGCCGAGGGGGCTGCTGATCCGGCCGTCATGGATTGAAGCAGCGCCCGCGGGACGAATCGCATCGCGCGCAGCGGTCCGACGCCGGCGCCGTCCTCGCTGGTCTGCACGAAGCTGCAGCGAATGAGGTAGTCCGGCAGTGCGGGCGCCCAGGTCGGCGAGAGCCGCGAGGTAAGGATCTGCGCCGCCCGCGGGTCGGCCTCGGCGATTGCCTGCTCGTACCGGCCCAGCGCCGCGGCGGCCTGCTGGACCTTTGCCGCGTCCGGCGCCTCGATCACGCCGGTCGAAACGATCTCGCGCCGCACCGCGCCGTAGGACTGAAGCACCTCGTCGGGCGTAGTCGAGGGATGGACCATCACGTCGCCCAGATTCTGTACGGCGCCCTCGCGCGCGGCCGTAAACCGCGGCGATTCGAACGCCGTGATGGGCGAGCCTTTCGCGCCCGCCTTCCGTACCGCCTGCGACCTCACGATTACGGCCTGCTGCATCGGCACGCCGGACGCGCCGGAGATGACCGAGAACGACTCGCCGCGCTCCAGCCCGGCGACGCGGAACCGGCCCTGCCCGTCCGATGTCAATTCATGCGCGCTGGCGAACCAGAACGAGCGCAGCGTCGGCTGCCAGTGGAGCGCCCGGCAGGCCGCGCCGGACACGGGCCGTCGCTGCGCATCGATGAGCCGGCCTGTGACGGTGATCAGCGCGTTCGGCGTCATGCGGAGCGTCACCAAATCGCCTATGCCGGACACTGCGCCGCTAAACTCCGCCCGGTCGCTGCCGGAGGTCGCGCGCAAGACGATCCGCGCGGCGCCCCACGGAACGGGATGGATGATGAAGCGGCCGTCAGGCCCCGTGCGCGCAACTGGAATTCGCTCCCAGGAGACGCTGTTTGCGTCCGGCTGCGGCGGCCCGTCCGCCTCCATGACCAACTTGGAGGTATTCACGATGCCTGCCATCGGCGCCGAGGATGGGAGCATCATGATATCCACGTTGGGCGCGGGCTTGCCGGACCGGTCCAGCAACAGCCCATTGAGCGCCCCCTGGCGGACCATGAACTCCACCGGCGCCACGCCGCCCT
>DATGJU010000318.1:0-11826 GCA_035295045.1 Chthonomonadaceae bacterium | reverse complement strand
AGAGCAGGCAGAGCTGGCTTGCGGAAGTTCCGCCCACCGTATTCCCCGAAGTCTGAAGCAGGAGGCCGTTCTGGTTCGCCAAGGCGGCGGTCCCGGCGCTGTTGGTTCCGAGGTAGCATCCCTGAATCGTCCCGCCGGTCGCCGAGCCGGACAGCCGGATCGCGGCCAGCGCGCATCGGTTGATGACAAATCCCTTGATGGTGCTGTTTGCCGCGGTCACGTCGAGGCCATAGGCGGAGACGCCGGCGCCCGCGCCGTTGAGCTCGATGACCGGCGCGCTGGACCACCCGCTCTGCGTCGTTGCGTCGAGCGTCAGCGTGTCCGAGATCTGCGGCAGCGCGGAGGCGAGCGTGATCGACGCGATTCCGCCGGAGAATGCGGTGGCGTAGCTCGCGTTCGAGCCGGAATATGCCGAGCCAGTCGGCAGCATAAACAGCAGGTTTTCGACGCCCGCCGTCTTCCCGGACTGGGCGAGACCTGTATTGCTGAGCGCGTTGGCGTTCGTGATCGCCTGGCGCAAGCTGCCCTGTCCCGTGTCGTTCTTGTTGACCACGGTGTCGAAGTTGTAGCCGAAGTCGACGCCGGTCATGGTCGAGGCGGGCGTAACGGTGGTGATCGATTGTGGTGTGGCGCCGCTGGCGGTCAGGCTGCTGAGCGTCGCGTTGGTGGAGTTCGCCGCGGCGTCCGTCTTGGACGGGTCCTCGCCGCCGACGTGGTCCGTAACCGCGACCGCCGAGCCGGACGAGCCGTTGGTCCGGTAGGTCTGTACGCCGACCAGGCTGGAGGTCGATCCGCTGCGAGTCGATTGTACGGTGCTGTTCACCACGCGTACGGTGTAGGTCGTGTTGGCAAGCAGGCCGGTTATCGTGTAGGCGCCGGCGCTCGTCGTAGTGGAGCTGAGGTAGCCTCCCGCCGCAGAGTAGACCTCAACCGTCGCTCCATTGACGGGTGCGCCCGCGGAGACGGCGTAGGACCTGCCCGCCCCGCCTCCGTAGTTCAAATCCTCGAAGACGGTACCCTGGACCTGCACCGAACTCGCGCCGTCGATGACGCGAGTGTACGTAAGCGTTTCGCCGCTGATGGTCGCCGTCGAGACGAGCTTATAGGTCCCGGCGATCTGCGCGCTGTTGTCGGTAACGGTGACGGTGAAGGTGCCCGAGCCGAGCGCCGTCGGACCGTAGGTCTGAGGCGGCACGGCGGAGTTGAATACGATCTGCCAGTAGGCGTACTGGAGGCCGGCCTCCGCCAGCGCGCGAAGCGCAACGATGCGCTTTTGCCGCATGGAGAGATAGAGCGCGCCATTGGAGAGCCACAATACGGCGAGAACGACGAAGAGCAGCGCTGTGAGCGCGAGGATGGCGAGCATGGCGGCCGTGCCGCGCTCGCGCCGCTTAACAATGTTATATGATTGCGCGATCGCCCTGGAGATCATGTGGATAGACGCCCTGCACCCGTGGTGTCCGCGGTATTCCTGCGGCCTGGCCGAATCGGTCCTGCACTACCGGTGTTATTATGGTGATTGGCCGGCGCATCTAGATAGCGGCGCCGCATGCCGTGGACGTTGTGCCGGACGGCGGACCAATTCATTGGGGCAGACCTCTAGATAATGGGTTGAATCGCCGATTAATACGAGCAGTGCAGACTTGACAGCATTCTCCACAGCATGGTGTGACACGAAGATGATCAATTACCGACCCTCCGTGCCCTTCTTGTCCGGGACGGCGACCGACACGCTGCCCAGCGTAGGCGAAGGGCGCTGCTACAGCTCGGAGGCAACCTACCGGGAGGCGCTGGAAGATTTCCTTCGTAAGGCGCTC
The DNA here is from genome assembly GCA_035295045.1 of Chthonomonadaceae bacterium. Lineage (GTDB taxonomy): Bacteria > Armatimonadota > Chthonomonadetes > Chthonomonadales > Chthonomonadaceae > DATGJU01. Next base: position 10,009 of record DATGJU010000318.1, on the reverse strand, counting down.
GAAGCGACACACGCGGGCGCCGGGTACGTGATGCTTTTCAACGCATCGGAAACGCACCTTGCGACGGAGTTCGCGGCGACGCAGAGCTCGGCATTCGACTTTCCGCGGCGGCTTGCGGTCGGCGAGAGCCTGGAGGGCCAGGTCTCCATTACCGCGACTGCCGCCACTGTCCCGGCGCCGGCAAACCGCACGAACGGCAAGTCGCCTGTTCACAGCTCCGCAGAGAACGATTCCCGGTACTGGACGCAGGCGCACTGCACGCCGCTGCTCGCATCCGCCTCGACCCAGCGCGATCCGCAAGTCATCGGCACCCTGACGCTCGTCCACCGCCGTCGCGATTGCCGGTTCGACGCCAGGGACGCGCAAAAGGCGGCGCTGTTCGCCAGCCTGATGGCGACCGCGGTGGTGAACCAGCGCGCCTTCACCGCTCAGCGCGCCGCCTTGATGGATTCGCTCTGTCACCTGATCGAAAACCTCGAGGCGAAGTCGCCCATGACCGTCCGCCATTCGCAGCACGTCGCCGCGCTATGCGGAATGATCGCGGAGCGGCTGCAGCTTCCGGAGATGGCGCAGGCCGAGCTCCGGCAGGGCGCGCTCCTGCACGAGATCGGTATGCTCGGAATACCGGAAGTGCTCGTGCACAAGCCCGACCGACTCACGGATGCGGAGTACGCCCAGCTCCAGCAGCACACGGTCATCGGCTACGAAATCTGCAAACCGCTCGGATTTAGCGAGCAGATGCTCTGCCTCATACGGAACCATCACGAACATCTCGACGGCTCCGGCTATCCCGACCACCTGCGGTCGAGCCAGCTTCCGCTCTCGCTGCGCATCATATGCGTGGCGGACGCGTTCGACGCGATGAGCTCGTACCGGCCGTACCGCGATCGGATGAGCACCGCGTCGATCCTCGAGCAGCTCAACCGCTTTTCGGGCAGCCAGTTCGACCCCGTCGTGGTCGAAACGCTCAAGGACCTCATGACGGGCGGACATCTGAATGTGCTCTACGGCCTGGAAGCAGTGCCGTAGCGCGGGACCAGTTCAAGAGAGATGCGGCGCAGCCGCGGGACGCAACCGTCCCGCGGCTGCGCCGTTTCCGTTCGGCGCGCCGTTTTCGTCAGTTGTGGTCCACCAGGTAGACCGACCGCGTAAGCGTGAGCGAGTAGGTCTGAGTTCCCTCTGTCGTGAGGATCGTAATGGAGACCTGGACGATATTGGAAGGCAGCCCGGACGTGCTGAAGGCGATATTGCTGATGTTGTTGTATCGCGCCTTGGATCCGGAGGTCGTGACAAGGCTCCACGTGGAATCCGGCGTCCAGCCAGTGTTGCCGCTCGGCGCGCTGTTGGTCTCCCTCCAGAGCATCGTGCCCGAGCCCGCCGTTCCAGTAGAGTCGGACAGGTAGTAGTGGATGCGGCTGCCCGCGACGTATTGCAGCGTGGAGCTGACGCGGGCCGGCACATAGTTGCCCGCGGTATCGGTCGCGTTCGGAAGCGAGAAGGTGTTGGTCTTGCTGCCATCGACCGCCTGGAGCGAGATCGCATTCCGGATGTCGCTGCAGACCTGGTCCAGCGCCATCTCGCCGGACTCGACCGCACGCGCCCGCGTCGAGCTGAAGCTCCACTGCTTCTGGATGCCCATGAAGATGCCCGAGACGGCGATGATCACGACGCCGCTGAGGCCAAGCGCGACAAGCAGCTCGATGAGCGTCACCGCGCGCCGTACCCGCACTGCAGGCGGAGCGAGGGAGAGTATTGTCCTTATATAGGGAGCGTTCATGGCGAGCCGGTCATCTGGACTTGCAGTCCGCTGGACGTGGAACCGACGTTAGAGACATAGAAGTCGAGCGTGTTCGATCCTGTTACGAAGCCGCTGGTAATATTGAAGGTCGTCCAGAAACTGGAGCCGCCAAGGTTCGTTGCGACGGACGTTCCGTTTAGCCGCACGTCCGAAATCGCGTCGTCGGTCGCGCAGCCGACGGCGATGGAGAGACCGCTGAGCGCCGGGCCGGTCACCGTGAAGGTCGTCCGGTACTGGTAGGTTCCGGCTGGGACCGCGCCGGACTGGACGACGCTCGGCGAGATCCATTGCGAGTTGGACGTCCTGGCGAACCAGGCGGGATTTGGCGGCGGTACGTAGAGCGCGCCGGTCTGCGGGCCGCTCATGATCGACCAGTGCGAATCCGTCGAGCCCTGAGTGAGAAGCGCGCCGGCGCCATCGACGCCCGTGTTAAAAAGATTGGAGATGTGATTCGGATACGACATGAGCGTCGTGAGGCTCAGCATGCCGGCCGAATAGCTGGTCTTGCTGCTGGATGCGTTCCACGTGACGGATATGTCCGCGCGCTTCAACATCGAGCTTCCGCCGTAGGTGCTGATCACCTGCGTAAGCTGGCCGCCCGGTATCCCGGAAACGGAACTGGTGCTCGTGCCGACCGCGACGGACGAGGCGGCCGCGGTATCGGTCGCGGCCTGGCTGCTGGCGGATTGCGTCGCCACTGTGAGATTGTTGGACTTGTCGATCACTCCGCGCGCGGTAAGCGCTGCCGAGATGAACACGATCATCGCGATCGACATTATACTCGTGGCGACGAGCAGATCAACGAGCGTGACCGCGCGCCGCGTCCCGCCCGCGGATCGGCGTCGGCTGCGCGCGCCTGGTAATCGCATCCTGCTTCCATTCATAGAATCGTTGTTCCACAGCCGCCCCCGTATCTCAACATAGCGCGCCCGGGCTCTGCGCCGCCATCGGTTCGGCCTTTCGATTGCGCGCCAATCGCATCTTCCAGACAATCGCCCTAAAGACTCGCGCCGACATCCCCATAATTCATCCGAGCCTTCCAGGCGGGAATACGGGCGTGGCACTTGCATCTCTCCCGGCCGGCTTCACAGGAGCGTCCAACGTGTTTCAGGGCTTGGCGAATAGGGCCGCGCGAGAGCGGTGTTTTGGAATCGACATCGGCTCGTATGCGATCAAGGTCGTACTGCTGGAAGCAGGCGATCGCGGACTGGTCGTGCGTGCGACCGAGCGGATTCCGACGCCGGTCAAGGCATTTGAAAATGGCGTCCTGGTCCGAAGGCGGGAGGCAGCCGCGCTGTTACGGCAGGCGACGCGACGGCTCGATCCGCGCCTGCGCCGCGCCGCTGTGTCCGTTTCCAATGAGCACGCAACGATCCGCAAGATCGAAGTGCCTGCGATGAACCCGGACCAGCTCGAAGCAGCCGCGCCGTTCGAAGCACGAAAATACATCACCTACTCGCCGGATACGGCGGAGGTCGGCGCCGCGGCGCTCGGCGATTCCGAGGGCGAAACGATGGCGGCGTATCTGGTCGCGGCGCCCCGTGCGATCGTCCACGCGTACGCGGCGGCGTGCCAGCAGGCAGGCCTCGACCTGATCCTGGCGGAGGCCGAGCCGTTCGCGCTCCTTCGATCGCTGCACATTCCTCCTTGCCGCGAGCAGTGCTTCTGGTACGGCCAGTCGCTGGCCTACGCGCACATCGGCCGCGCCGCGATCGCGTTCTGTATCGCGCAGAGCGAGCACATGCACTCCGCCCGCTCGATATCGTGGGGCGCGGATCGGATCGTTCAGGCGCTCGCCGGCTCGCTGAACAGCACCGAAGACGACGCGCGGACGCTCCTGGAGCGGCCCGATACCTTCCTGGACGAGCGCGGCATTCTCTACTGGCCATCGGACGTGGGGCGCCGGGAGACGCTGGCGCTGCGGCCGGAGCTCGAGCGGCTGAAGCGCGAGATCGAGCGCATCTTCAACTACTTCCGATCGCTCTACCCCGAGCGAAGCTACCAGGGGGTGCTTGGCAAGCTGCTGCTCAGCGGCGGTCTGAGCGGTCTGCGCGGCCTCGACGCATACCTGACGCAGGCGCTCCAGCTGGAGGTGCTGGTGCCGAATCCGTTCGACTGGACGCCGGCAGTGGATGCCGCCGCCAAGGCTGCACGGCTCGGACCGGAGTTTGCAGTCGCGATCGGCGTCGGCTCAGCCGTGCTGGGCACCGAGGCCCGGCGCCTGAAGTCGAACGCGGGCGTGTGGTGGAGGCAGGCAGCCTGATGACACACGCAACGAGCGACGGAATCATTCGAGGAAAGGCGGCGCGTTAACCCGTGACAGTAGCCGACGGATTTCCCTGCATAGACCTGTACGCGCGACCACGCAAGCAGCGCCGGGCACACGATCTCGCCAATCGGCGCGAGGTTGCGTGGATCGGCGGCGCGCTGATTGTCGTTCTCGTTCTGGAGGCGATCGTCCTTCGCGAGCTGACGCATGCGGGCGCGCAGCTTCAGAGCCATCTCGGCCAGATCGAACGCCTTCAGAAGACCAGAAAGGGCTTCGAGCAGGCACGGGCCGCGCTGGCCCAGCAGGCGGAGAAGCGCCGCGGCCTCGAGGGCACCATTGCGACGCGCGCCGGTTGGATCCGGCTGCTCCAGGCGATCGCCTCCACAGTGGATGATCGTGATGTGCTTGAGCAGTGCCTGATCGAGGGCAAAGCGCACCGCAGCGTGCAGTTGACCGGATCCGCGCAGGACCTGACCGAGCTGCAGGCGATGCTGCGGCGACTGAAAGCGCTGCCGTGCCTGACCAGCGTGCGGCTATTGGAGACTGCATCGGACAACGCGCTTGGAGACAACAGTATTCACTTCAGGATTGAAGCGCGATGCGACGCGTCCGAGCTGGCGAGGGAGACGCAGCAATGATGGGATGGCTGCGAAAGGCGCCGGATATCGTGGCATCGGCGCGGAGCATCGGCCCACTGAGGCAGGCGCGCTACGTGGCTCTCGTGGTCGCGATCGCCGGTCTGGTCTGGAGCGGAGTCGCGTTCAGCGATACGCAGCGGCGCGACGAGGCGGCGCGCCTCCAGATCGCGCAGACGGGACGAACGGTCGCGGATTTGCGCCTGCAGGTCGTTCGGCAGAGGGCGGCGATCGACGCTATTCCGAAAGCAGCGGCGTCGGAAGAGGCTACCGCAGAGTCGCTGATCGACGGTGTAGGTGTAGAGGCGCGCCGATCGGGACTGCGAATGGCCCAGTCCCGCGTAATCGCCACTCCGCCCTCCGCGCAGGCGGCGCCGGCGCCGGCCGCGCCGCAGGGCGGCCAGCAGGGTGGCCAACAGGTGGCTGCGCCCGCGCCGCCGCCGGACCCCGGAGGCGTCGAGTTCCACCTAATCGGGACGTACCCGCAGCTCAGCCGCATGCTGAAGGCGATCGGCGAATCGCACGCCCGCTTCCAGGTCCTGACGCTTGACGTCCTCAGGGCGAAGGATGCGAAGGACGCCTCGAGCGCTCAGCTAGACATACGACTTGTCTGCATTCTCTGAGTTCGCGTGAGCCGCACGAGGCCCGAAGACCGGGCAGCGCCACCCGCATCACGGAATACGAAACTACGATGGCACGGACCAAGAAAGACAATCCAGCGATGATGGGCTTGATGGGGGTAATCCTCATCGGCGCGCTGTTCTCCGTCGGTAAGTCGCTGTTTTCCGGTGACGGATCGGCGCAGCCCGCCGCGAAGGCCGCGGCGACGGCCGCGGAATCCTCGCCGGAGGGGCCGCGGCCGATCACCGGCGTGCTGCCGGCGAGCTTGCGCGATCCTTTCTCGTCATCGCTAATGCGCAGGGTCGCGCTCCAGCACTCCGGCGGCGGATCTCCGGCTGCGCCGGCTGCGCCGCTTGCCCCCGTACCCGCGCGGCCGCGCCGCAGCACCGGCGCGGCACCGCCGCTAACGCCGGTGCCGCAGACACTTCACGTCGCGCCGGCCACGGTGCGGGGACCCGTGGACATGGTGGCAGCGCGCACTGCCGCGGAGGAGGATGCGCTCGTCCGCGCATTCCGGGTAACCGCCATCGTCATGGGCGAGAGCCCATACGCCGTCCTGGAAGCGGCGGGCGCGCCGCCCCGGGCGATGCACAAAGCCGAGGCGTACCGCTCGCTTCGGCTGGTTTCGATCACGCCGAGCGAGATCGTGCTGCGCGGTCGGTCGGGCATCTGGACGCTGCCGCTTGCCACGCCGGATAACGATTCGGGCGCCGCGGAGACCAGGAACTGAGGAGAGCGAACAGTGGTGACGGTTGATGACAGCCGGCCCGCCGACCTGGCGCGCCGTTCCATAAAGATCGGGAAGCTTGCCATGCGAAATCGCATAACATACGGGTTTGCTCTTCTCCTGCTCCCCCTTGCGTGCGCCGCAGCGCCGCAAGCGAAGACCGCTTCGCCGGCGTCCGTCGTCGTCGAGTCGATCCAGACCGCGACGCTCGGTTCCGAGACACGCGTGACGATCGTGGTCCGTGGAAAGGCCGAGCCAAGGCTTACCGTGCGGGACCGAAGTGTCGTGCTGCAGCTCGCGTCGGCGCGGCCCGGCCAGGACCTGGCGGCGCACATGTCGAGCGGCGGCATCGTGAAGTGCGTAGGCTTCAAGACGGGCGCCGCCGTCGCGGAAGGGCCGCCGGAGGACTCGCAGATCAGCCTGGAGCTCACCGGCCCGGCCGACGCCGCGATTGCGCCGGGGAGCGATCCGCGGATCGTGACGGTTCGGCTCGTGCCGCGAAGCAATGCCGCCGCCAGTCCCGTAACGCACGCTGACGGCAGCCGCCTGTTCGATATTGCGGCTTACCAGACCGACGTATCGCTGCTCCTCCGGTCGCTGGCGCAGGAGGCGAACTGCAACATCCTCCTCTCCGACAAGGTGACGAACAAGGTCACTATCAACCTGCACCAGGTCGAGCTGGCGAAGGCCGTTGACCTGATCACGCGCTCGGCCGGCCTCGTCGTCAAGCGCGACGGCGACACCTATCTCGTAAGCGAGGCGGAGGATCCAAAGAACAGGACACAGCCGCCCGTTCTCGGAACGATCGGCGCCGGCCAATCCGCGGCGCCGGGCGATCCGGCGGTACATAAAATCGATCCCGCGACCGCCGTTTACGAAGTGATCCACTGCCGGTATATTCTTGCATCCGATCTTGCCTCCACGCTCAGCAAGATGTTCCCTCCGGAGGAGCTGAAGATCACGCTTGGCGCGGCGACGTTCGTGCCAAAGCTGGACAATAGCGCCACAACGGCCGCCGTCACGGGCATAGAGGCGAACTACGGCAAGGCTGGCGACAAGGCCGAACCCGGAAGCAACTCGCATGACGTGGTGCTGTATGGCGAGCCGGACGTCGTGGCGCGGGCGATGGCGCTCACGAAGCGACTCGACGCGCGGCGGCCGCAGCTTCGGATCGGAGTCTCGATAACGGACGTATCCGACGACGGGCTTCGAAACCTCGGCTTGCAATGGAACTGGAGCAGCCTGAATATTCGCGAGAACCCGGGATCCGGCCAGGGCATCAACTTCGGCACGTTTACGCACGATCCGGTCAACGTGACGGCGACGCTTTCGGCGCTGGAGCAGAACAACAAGGCAAAGCTGCTCGCCTCGCCGACCCTGTCGATGCTCGACGGCGAGCGAAGCTTCATGCTGATCGGCGACCGCCTTATCTATCCGAAGCTAATTGGCTACACGCAGGCGCAGACGCCGATCTTCGACAAGGAAGAGGCGCGCGTCGGCATCTACCTGCAGGTGGCGGCGCAGACAGTCTCGGACACAGAGATGCTGATCACGATCTACCCGCAGGTGTCCGTCGTCACCGGCTATCTGAATGTGAACGGCGCAAGCTATCCGCAGATCAGCACGCGCGAGCAGCAGACCACCATCCGGGTGAAGGACGGGCAGAAGATCGTCGTCGGTGGCCTGATCCGGGACGAGGACATCAAGAATATCCAGCGGGTGCCGATACTTTCCAAGATCCCACTGTTCGGCGAGCTGTTCACATGGCGCAGCACGACGCACAACAAGTCTGAGGTCATCGTGATCATCACGCCCGAAATCCTCAAGGACTGACGGCAGAGGCCCGACCAACCAGGATTCGAAGGATTCCAATGTAATGGCAGTTGCGCTTGCACCTATAGCGGAGCCCTCGTTTGCGGCCACGCTCGTCGCCGAAGGCCTCATCTCGCAGGAGACCCTTAACCGCGTTCTCGGCCAGCGCCTGAACACGGCGGAGCGGCTTGGGGATACGCTGGTCCAGCTCGGCCTGATCACGGAGAAGGACCGGACGCGGTGCCACGGCCAGACGCTCGGCGTGCCCTTCGTCGATTTGCAGGACACGGAGATCGACGCAGGCGCCGCGAAGCTACTGTCTCCATCGGTGGCGCAGCGGCTCTGCGCGGTGCCGATCGAGCGCAGCGACCTCGCGGTTTCGGTCGCGATGGCCGATCCGTGCGACATTGTCGCTCTCGACGAGATCCAGTCACTGGTCCGTCTGCCGGTCGATCCCTACATCGCGACCGAAGAGGCGATTCGCGAGGCCATCGCACGGAACTACGGCGGCGTGGACGATATTGGCGCGCTGGTGACGGAGGCGATGTCCTCCTCCGAAATCCAGCAGATGAACGCGGCGACGGACGACCAGGCCGGCACATGGCTGGCAAACCGTCTGCGAGATGGCGGCGATCGCTCCGCCGTTGTCCGGCTCGCCGACGCCCTTTTCTCGCGCGCGATCGCGGTCGGCGCGAGCGACATCCACATCGCTCCCGGCAAGGACCGCGTGCGCGTTCGGTTCAGGGTGGACGGCATGCTGCAGGAGGCGATGGAGCTTCCCATAGAGCTGCAGTGGCCGCTGGTCTCGCGAATCAAGATCATGTCCTCAATGGATATCGCCGAGCGCCGAGTCCCGCAGGACGGACGCCTCGCGCTGGTGCTGGCGCAGGGCGAGTACGACTTTCGCGTCTCGACGTATCCCTGCATCCACGGCGAGAATATGGTCCTTCGCGTGCTGGACCGCAAGGCGTCGCGCATGAGCCTCCAGAAGATCGGCATGGAGGGCGACATGCTGGACCGCCTTATGGAGCTGATCCATCTTCCGTACGGCATGGTGCTCGTCTGCGGCCCGACAGGATCGGGCAAGACGACCACGCTCTATGCCTGCCTCAATCGGCTGAACTCCGTGGATCGCAACATCATGACCGTCGAGGACCCGGTCGAATACCAGGTGGCGGGGATCGTTCAGGGCAACATCAACCCGAAGGTCGGCGTAACGTTCTCCAGCGGGCTGCGAACGCTGCTCCGCCAGGATCCCGACGTGATACTGATCGGTGAGATCCGCGACGTCGAGACGGCGCGGATCGCCATCGAGGCGGCGCTTACCGGGCACCTGGTGCTCTCCACAATTCACTCTAACGATGCAGGCGGGGCAATCTCCCGTCTGCTCGATATGGGCGTCGAGCCGTTTCTTATTACGGCGGCTCTTGTCGCCACGGTCGCGCAGCGCCTGGTGCGGACCGTCTGCCCACGGTGCGCCGGTCCGGTAGAGCCGTCCCCGGCCATCCTGCGCGTTCTCGATTACCAGTCCGGTCCAAACGATCCGCCGCTGCAGCAGGGACGGGGCTGCGAATACTGCAGCCGGCGCGGCTACAAGGGCCGAACAGGCATCTACGAGATGCTGCACATCGATGACACGGTGAAGGAGCTGATCCTGAACCAGGCGTCCGCCGCCGAGCTGCGCCGGGCCGGCCTCTTTAAGAGCCGCTCGCTGCGCGAGGACGCGATTGGCAAGATGCGGGCCGGGATCACCACCGCGGAAGAGATCCTGAGGGTGACGGCGTAATGGAATTCGTAATTCGGGCCATCGATTCAAAGGGCGGGGAGATCGAGGAGCAGCTTCGCGCGGGTAACGAGAACGAGGCGGTCCTGCAGATGCACCGGCGAGGATACACGATCCTGCGGCTCTCACAGAAGTCGGAGCAGGCCGCAGCAAAGCCGGCGGCGACTACGGCGCAGAAGCCTGCAGGACTTTCGATCTTCGCGCGACGCGTGCCGTTCCAGGAGGTCGTCGCGCTCACGCGCCAGCTCTCCGTCATGATCGAGACGGCGGTGCCGCTGGACGAGGCGCTTGCCGCGCTCGCGGAAAACACCGACGACGCCTATCTTCGCGATGCCTTCCAGACGATCTGCGAGAAGGTGTCGCA
>DATGJU010000317.1:0-26774 GCA_035295045.1 Chthonomonadaceae bacterium | reverse complement strand
GAAACGGCGTCGTGGTCTCGATAAATGGGCAGAACGTTGTGCGGGCGCCCGCGGCGCCGCCGGCGACTCCGCTCACGCCCACAAAGCCGGCCAGCATTTGGGAAAGCGCCGGCGATTTCCCGCAGGCGGTGCTCGTGGTCCTGGCGTTCGTGTTCGGTTTCGGGCTGTTCTCGCAGTTCCTGAGCGTGGCGTTCGGCAACCGATGGATCGGGATAGCGCTCGCCTACCTCTCGATGGTCGTCATTCTGTTTCTGCCCGTATTATATGGAATTGCGTCTAACAGCTATGAGCATTCCGGCCTCGAAGGGGGCGGGTTCCTGGATCCGCTGTGGGCGATCGGCGAAATGACGAACACGAAGGCTCCGGATGCAGGCCTCCCGTTCTGGCTGCTGGGCTCCGTGTCCTGGATCGTTCTCGGCTCGCTTTCCCTGCTCGCCACGGTGCCATTTGTGGCCAGGCGAGCGATGAAATCGAGCGTCGTGCCGTATGAAGAGCTAGTCATCAACGTGTAGGCGAGTGGGAGAGCGCAGATGAGCGTGCAGAACCTTGCGGCGGGATCGCCCGCGGGCTCGACCGGGCCGCTGAACAGAACGCTTGCGGCCGTCGCGGCGCGAATCCGGGCGCTCGTGTTTCTTCGCGTCGGCTCGTACGCGTTCACCGCTGCCGCGCTGATTGCGCTCATCGGCGTCGGACTGAGCAAGGCGAGCCTCTGGCCGGAGCCCTCGCCGTGGTTCGCCGGCGGACTGGCGATTGGCGCGATCGCCGTCGCCGCGGTCTACGCGCTGACCCGTCCGCTCTCGAAGCTCGACGTCGCGCGGCTCACGGATCGCCGCACCGATCTGAAGGAGCGGCTCAGCAGCGCGGTCGAGTTCCAGGCGCTGGGCGTGGACCCGACCGCACCGTTCTACGGGGAGCAGATGACGGATGCGGCTCTCCACGCCGCGGCGCTGGACCTGGCGCGGGCCTATCCGGCGCGCATTCCGCGGGTGCTGTGGCTGGGCGTGGTCGCGGCCGCGGCGGTGTTCTGCCTCTATTTCCTCCCGACGCTGCCGGCGTTTTGGCCGAAGCACAGGGCCGCGGAGGTGGCCGAAGTGAAGCGGGCCGGAGTCGCGATCGTCAAGCTGGCCGAACAGCACGAGAAGGCGGCCGACCAACAGGACCTGAAGGAGACGAAGCGCGCGGCGGTCGAGGCGCGCAAGCTCGGCGAGGCGATGCAGAAGTCCAAGATGGATAAGAAGCAGTCGCTGGTTGCGCTGCAGAAGCTAACGAAGAAGATGGAGCAGACTCAGCAGAAAATGGCGGAACAGCGATTGCGGCAGATGGAGAAGGCGAAGCAGGCCGGAGCGGACTTGAAGAAATCGCTGCAGCAGATGCAGAAAGAGGTCGAGGCGAAGCGCAAGGAGGAGGAGGCCCGCAACGCGCAGCAGGCGAAGAACAATCCGCAGAAGCCCGGCGAGAAGAACAGCGCGCAGACGCAGAACCAGAAGCCGCCGCAGCCCCAGAGCCAGGCGTCCAAGCAGGCGCAGCAGGCGATGCAGCAGATGGCCGAGGCGCTCGCGAGCATGGACAAGCAGCAGATGCAGCAGGCGATGCAGAAGATTTCGGACGCCATGAAGTCCGGCCAGATGAGCAAGGAGGAGATGAAGGACCTGCAGAAGGCGATCCAGCAGCTCTCCAAGAGTCTGGAGCAGAGCGGCATGAAGGACGAGGCGCAGCAGATGGCCGATCTGTCGCAGGAGATGCAGAACGGCCTGGACAACCTGGACCCGAACACGCTGCAGAAGATGGCCCAGATGGCGAAGAACCTGGGCAAGAAGATGGGCGGCAAGGGCGGTAAGGCGGACAAGGACGCGCTGGACGAGCAGACGCTGGAGCAGCTGGCGGACGCGCTGAAGAGCGGCCGGATGACCCTGGCAATGGGCGGAAAGCCCGGCCAGGGCGGTAACATGCCTGGAAACGGCTTCAACGGGAAGGGCCATGAGACCTCACCGATGAAGGACCCCAACAAGACCGACCCGCGGCTCATCGCGCAGGGGAAGCCGAGCGAGAGCAAGGGAATCGGGAAGACCAAATCCGCCGAAGAGTTCGCGAAGTACGCGGCCATGAAGAGCGCGCCCTCGAAGTTCCTGCCGAACGGCCAGATAAAGGGCCAGCGCTCCAAGGAGGGCAACGAGCTTCAGCAGAACTACACCGGCGACCCGGAGGCGTTCAAGAGCAATACGCCGTACTATCAGGCCTACGTGAGCAACCGCAAGCAGGCCGAGAACTCCCTGAACAAAGAGAACATCCCCGCCGCCTACAAGAAGCAGGTGCGGGACTATTTCGATAGTATCAAGCCGTAGGAGGGGCCGGGGGTCAGGGGCCGGGAGATTTCCGCGCCCCCATCACCGACCCCCGGCCCCCGACCCCCTTCCGGAGGTTCCATGAGCGACATCGAGCGACAGACGGGCCAGTTTGCGGCGGACTTCCAGCGCGTGCGCAGCGAGATCGGCAAGGTGATCGTCGGCAATGAGCCGATCGTCGATGGCGTGCTGACCTGCCTGATGATAGGCGGCCACGTGCTGTTGGAGGGCGTGCCCGGCCTTGGCAAGACGCTCTTGGTCCGAACGCTCTCGGAGGCGGTGCACCTGAAGTTCTCGCGGATCCAGTTCACGCCGGACCTGATGCCGGCCGACATCACGGGTACCAACATCCTTATCGAGGGCGCCGCGGGTCAGAAGGAGTTCCGGTTTCAGGCGGGGCCGGTGTTCGCGAACATCGTGCTGGCCGACGAGATCAACCGGGCGACGCCGAAGACGCAGTCCGCCATGCTGGAGGCGATGCAGGAGCACTCGGTGACGGTGGCCGGCACGCTGCACCGGCTGAGTGAGCCCTTCTTCGTGCTGGCCACGCAGAACCCGATCGAAATGGAGGGCACCTACCCGCTGCCGGAGGCGCAGCTCGACCGGTTCCTATTCAAGCTGCTGGTCACGTCGCCCACCTTCGAGGACCTGTCCGCGATCGTAGATCGCACCACCGGGACGCCGTCCCCGCCGATCTCACCGGTGCTGACGGGCGAGACGATCCTGCAGATGCGAGCGCTCGCCCGCGAGGTCCCGCTGGCGCCCAAGGTCCGGGAATTCGCGATCAAGGTGGTGCTCGGCACCCATCCGGACTCGCCGCATGCGCCGGCGCAGGTGAAGCAGTTCGTCCGCTTCGGCTCCAGCCCACGCGGCGCGCAGGCCGTGGTGACTACGGCGAAGGTCCGCGCTCTTCTTGACGGCCGGTACAACGTCGCGCTCGAGGATATCGTGCAGGTCGCAATCCCGGCTCTGCGCCACAGGCTTATCCTCAACTTCGAGGGACAGGCGGAGGGCATCGCGCCGGATACGCTCGTCCAGGCGATTCTCGATCGCGCGCGCGCCGAATCGGACGTCAAGATCGGGGTTTAGCGGGCCTTGCTTCCCTATGCGAGCGATCACCGCCCCTCGAAGCCGCCGGTCGTCACCTGGGCGCTCCTGGCGACCGTGTCGCTCCTTTCGGCCGGCACGATGCTGGCGGACCGGATCGCGGGACCGGGCCGCTCGGCCGAGATCGTGACGCTCCTCGGAATCACGCCGCAGCGGTTCCAGCCGCTCACACTGCTGACCTACTCGTTCATCCACGTCGGCCCGGCGCACCTGCTTATCAACCTGTTCTACCTCTACGTGTTCGGCGCCGGCGTCGAGGATGCAGTGGGCCGGCTCCGGTACCTGCTCCTCTACGTGGCGAGCGGCGTCGTCGGCGGCGTACTGCAGTGGCTGGTCACGGTGACGCTCCTGCCGCCCACCGCCGCCGCGCTCCCGGTCGTGGGCGCCTCGGCCGCGTGCGCCGGCCTGATGGGCCTGTTCGCGGTCCGGTACTACCGCGCGCGCCTCGCGCTCGTCGGTCTTCCATTCCGGCCGCACGTGGTTTCGGTGGTGGCCCTGTTCCTCGTGATGGAGATTGGACTGGGGCTCTTCGCGCTGGTAGTGGGCAGCGCGACAGACGGCGTTGCGCACTGGGCGCATGTGGGCGGATTCGTGTTCGGCCTGACGTGCGCGCACCTGCTGCGGCTGAGCGAATCGGGTTCACGGGCCTATCTGGCCGCCGACGCGAACGAGGCCATGGATAGCAGCGTGCCGGGCGCGGCGATCAAGAAGTGGGAGCTGCTGCTGAGCCGCGAGCCGGACAATCCCGGAGTCCAAGAAGAGCTGGCGCGCGCTTGGATCGCCCTGGGCGATGGCGACCAGGCAGTCGAGCACTACCTCGGCGCCATCACGCAGCATCTCGTCCGCGCGGACCGGGGCGCCGCCGCGCGCATATTCGCCGAGCTGCACACGGTCGGGCTGCCGGCCAACGAGTACGACCGGACCGCGAAGATAAGCACGCGCCGCTCGCTCTCGTCGATCCTGCTGGAGATGCCGGCGGAGCAGCTGTTCGCGATCGGCAACGCGCTGGAGGTCAACGACCAGAACGACCTGGCGACGGAGGCGTTCCGCGTCGTGGCGATGCGCGCGCCCAACAGCGCCGAGGGCGAAACCGCAGTGCTGAAGTGCGCCACGATCTCGCTGCGCAAACTGGGCCGCGCGCGCGAGGCACGCGTCCTCGCCGACCTGTTCATCGACCGTTACACGAACAGCCCGTTTCGCCTGCTCGCCGAGGAGGTGCGGCGAGATGCGGAACGCGCGGAAACACATTCTGGGGGATAGACGCAGAGATGCGGGTTACGCTGGACTATGGGAAGAGCGGCCTGGAGGTCGAGCTGCCCGACGCGAATGTGATCGGCGTGCTGGGCCTGGCGGCGACCGCCGCGCTTACGGATCCGGCAGCGGCGGTCGAGCAGGCGCTCGCGCGGCCGATCGGGACGCGCAGCCTTGCGGATGTGGCGCGCGGCCGCCGCGACGCCTGCGTAGTGATCTGCGACGTGACGCGTCCGGTCCCGAATCGCGTCCTCCTGCCGCCGATCCTAAGGACGATCGAAGCGGCCGGCATACCGCGCGAGCGGATCACTATTCTCATCGCAACCGGCACGCACAGACCCAACGTTGGGACAGAGCTGATCGCGATGCTCGGGGAGGAAATCGCCGGGAGCTACCGGGTCCTTAACCACGCCTGCCGCGATGCCGCCGCGCATCGCGACCTCGGCACTTCGCCGAACGGCGTGCCCATAAAGCTCGACAGCCGCTACTGCGCCGCCGACTTGAAGATTACGGTCGGGCTGATCGAGCCGCACTTCATGGCGGGCTACTCCGGCGGCCGAAAGCTGGTGATGCCGGGCCTGGCGGCGCTTGAGACGGTCCAGAACTGGCACTGCCCGCGCTTCCTCGAGTCTCCGCTGGCGACGAATGGATCGGTGGAAGGCAACCCCGTTCATGAGGAGGCGCTGGCGATTGCAAAGCTGGCGCCGCCAGACATGATCGTCGACGTGACGTTGGACAGCGCGAACGCCGTCACGGCGGTCTTCGCCGGAGAGCTGGAGCAGGCCTGGCGGACCGGCGTCGCGCATGCCGCGAGGTCGGCGCAGGCTGCGATGCCGCGGCCCGCGGACATCGTGGTCACTTCCTGCGCGGGCTATCCTCTCGACGCGACGTTCTACCAGGCGGTCAAGGGAATGGTCGGCGCGATGCCGGCTGTCAAGGCCGGCGGGACCATCGTGATCGCGTCCGAGTGCGCCGAGGGGGTAGGGAGTCCGGATTTCCAGCAGGCGCTGTTCGAGGCCGACGATCTGGAGGCATTTGTCGAGATGATCTCGCAGCCCGGCCTTTTTATTCCGGATGCATGGGAGATCGAGGAGCTGGCGAAGGCGGCGCGGCACGCCGATATCACGTGCATCTCCGCCGGCATACCGCCCGAGACGCTGCGCCGTTGCTTCGTAACGCCCGCCCGCACGGTGGAGGAGGGCATCAAGGCGGCGCTGGCTCGCCACGGCGCGGATGCCACGATCGTCGCGATTCCCCGAGGACCGTATGTGATACCGATCGTTGCTCGCGGCGGCGCTGCCTAGGGCGTCACGCGCCCGCGCCCAAGACGCGCCCATACACTGCAAGCAATAACGGAAGGGAAGATTAGAGTTCGCTAAGGGCCGGACTCCAGCGCCGTTCGGCCGGTTGCTTTTTTTTTCGGGAACGTGATATACTTGCCGCCATGAACGGGCGGATGGCGGCAGCCACGGCCGATTGTCCTCCGTTCCTCGTTTTTCTTGGGTATAGCTCCACATCCAGGAGATCAGACGCATGGTCAGCCAGGGCAATCCATACTTGGAGCGCGCCATCGCGTTCAAGGTCGATGGGCGCTACGACGAAGCCTCTGCGGAGCTATCGCACCTGCTCGAGGAGGACCCGAACTCCAGCGATGCGCATCACCAGTTTGGGCTTGTATTAGGCTTCATCGGCGATTTCGACGCCTCGCTGGAGCACCTGCAGCGCGCCGTCACGCTGGCGCCCTCGCGGATCGACATTCGCAACGACCTGGCCCTGACCTACTCGATGCTGGGGATGTACGACGAGGCGGCGACCGAGTTCAAAGAGGTGCTGGCCCGCGACCCCGAGAACAAGCGCGCTCTGGAGAGCCTGCGGTTCCTCTCGGAACCGGTGTGAGCGAGCCGCAGCGCCCGGCCGGCGACGTGGCGCAGACATCCCCGCACTTCGTTCCACCCCGAGATCCTGCTCCCGCCGACGGGAGCAATGGCATTCTCTCCCGGCTGCCGGTCTGGGCGCCGCCGCTCTTCTTCCTCCTTCTCGCGACGCTCTTTCTGTGGAAGTCGCTGTTCACCGGCGAGGTGTTCCTGCCCGCGGCGCTGCTCGGTCACGTCCAGCCCTGGAAAGCCGCCGCGGCCTATCCGCAACTGCCATTCTGGAATCCGCTCCGGTGGGACGGCATCGGGCAGTTCTACCCGTGGCGCCACTTCGCGGCGTCCGCGCTCCGGTCCGGTATTATCCCGCTCTGGAACCCTTACCAGTTCTGTGGCACTCCCTTCGTGGCGAATAGCCAGTCCGCCGTGCTCTATCCCGGCAACCTCCTCTTCTGGCTTCTCCCGGATGTGGCCCACGCCTTTGGCTGGAGCGCGGCGCTGCATCTTACGCTCTGCGGTTGGTTCACCTACCTCCTGCTTCGCCGGATGCGCTGTTCGGAGGCTGCGGCGCTCCTCGGCGGCGTGATCTTCGCCTACTCCGCATGGCAGGCCGCCTGGCTCCAGCTGCCCACTTTCCTGGCGACGTCGTGCTGGTTTCCCTTGCTGCTGGTTGCGCTGCAAGGCCGCGCGCCGCTGGACACGACTCACGGGCCAGATGCGTCCGATAAGGCCGATGGCACAGATCATCCACGCAAGACCCCTGCAACCAGCGCCCAATCGGGGCCGGCGGGCATCGCGCGGCAGGTCTGCGGCGTTGCGGGGTGCGTGGCCATGATGCTGCTGGCGGGCCATCTGCAAATCGCGCTCTACGGGCTGCTGGCCGGCGCGGTCTTCGGCGCAGCCCTGGTAGCGGCGCGGCGCGTTGCTCCGGGTCGTGCGGGGGCCTGGTGCGCCGGGCTGGCGCTCGGGTTTGCCATTGCGCTGCCGCAGGTGCTGCCGGCCGTCGAGCTTTCGCGCATGTCGCACCGAGTCTCGAAGCCGACGCCTGCCGGCTATGCCGCCTATACCGGCTACGCGCTGCCGTGGGCCGGCCTCGTGCAGCTCGCCGCGCCTGCGTTTTTCGGCGGCGACAGCGATCCGGACAATCCCTACTGGGGCTACTACCGCATGCGCGTCGCGGGCGGGCCGGAGTTCGCGGTACCGCACAATCCGGCCGAGACCGCGATCTACGTCGGTACGCTGCCGCTCATCCTTGCCCTGCTCGCGTGCGCGCGCGGCCTTCGGCGGCACGGCGTCGATTGGCGGGTCGCCGTCTTCGCCGCAATTGGGCTGCTCGCGCTCCTCCTGGCGCTGGGCACTCCCGTGAATGCCCTGTTCTACTTCACAATCCCCGGCTTCGCCCAGTCGGGCTCGCCTGCGCGGTGCCTGGTGCTCTGGACGCTCGCGAGCGCCGTGCTGGCGGCACTCGGACTGGACCAGCTTGCGCGCCTGGCTCCCACGCGCCGCGAGCTCGCGATCGTCTTCGGCGTGCTGCTGGGAGTGATCGGGATCAGCCTCAACCTGGCCGCGCGGTCCAACGCCACGGTGCTGGCCGGGCTGCCGAAGGAGATGCCGGTCCTGGGCGCCGTCTTCGCCCGGACGGCCATGGACTGGCTGCGTTTCGCGCTCATGCTCTCGGCCGGCGCGGCGGTGCTCGCCGCCGGGGCGCTCCGGCGCAGATCTCCGGCGCTGGGACTACCGATAGCGCTGCCATGCACGCTGCTTCTGGTCGCGGTCGACCTGTTCTGGGCCGGTGCCGGCGCCAACCCAACGGCCCGCCGCGACCAGGTCTACCCCGAGACGAACGGTATCGCGTACCTTCGGGCGCACGCCGGCCACGACCGGATCTTTCCGATCAACCAGCGCTGGAGCCTCTTTTCCGCGGGGCCGAACTTCAACCTGCCGGCGGTGCTTCCGCCGAACGCAGCCACGGTATTTGGCCTGCGCGACGTGCAGGGCTACGACTCGCTCTTCTCCGGCCGCTACAAGGCCTATGCAAACGAATTCGCCCGGCCGAACCGGATCGGCGTGCGGGACGCGAGTCCGACCGAGGTCGGCAACATCGTCTTCTTCCAGGACGCGAACGCGCCGGGCGCGCGCGATTCGGGCGCGGCGTTCGTCGTCGCGATGCCGGCGGACCAGCCGGGCGCCGCGCCGGAGGCCCTGCCGCCCGGGGTACCGCTGGACGCGGAGGATGCCGGCATGCGGATACTGGAGATGCCGAACGCCGTCGGTCGGGCACGGCTCGCGCCGCAAGTTCCCGGCGGCGCGCTGCACTGGATCGAGGACGGCCCGACGCGCGTGACGCTCTTAGTGGACACGCCGTCCGCCACATCGCTGGACCTGGCGGACGAGGCCATGCCGGGCTGGCGCCTGCGGATCGACGGCCGGGAGTCTCCGATCGGCACGAGCGCCGACGACCCGGCGGTGCGAGTCGCGCCCTTGCAAGCTGGCCGGCACGTCGTGGCCTACCGGTACGAGCCGGCGTCGTTTCGGATCGGCCTATTCGCAGCCTGCGCCGCCCTCGGGGCAATCGCGGCCGCGCTGACCGTGGCAGCGCTCGTCGGGAGGACCTGGCCCCGATAGTCGCGGCGCGATCGCGGTGGATTTATTAGACAGCGCGTCCGCCCGGTTCGGCGGTGGGGCCGCGCGATGGCCGCGGCGCGCCTGCGCTTCGAGGCCCCGTGGATGCCGGGCGCCCTCGGCGTATGGCCGCCGAACAGCCAGGCATGGCGCGCAAGGTTCAACGCGTTACGCCGCCCGGCGTTTTCAGCAGCAGTTTTCGTGTGGTCAGCGTGACCGTCTCCACCTCGCTCAAGAAATACCTCCAGTTTCGCGGCCGGAATAACGAGAATATACCAGAGTACGACTGCCGCGCGGCGGGTCCGCGCGATGCGTTTCGCGCCGACAGGAGATTCGGCCTTCAATCTTGAAACTGCAGGTAAAGTTGCGAGGTGCGGCCGCGTCAGGCGCGCAACGCCGAGAACCGCCTGCTTGCTCCTGCGTGACCTGGCGGCCCCGTGCCGCCACCTTGTGTTCGAGGAGAGGGATTACAGACCATGGCGGAGTGGGCAGACAAGGAATCGCAACCAGTGAGAAAACGCCCCGGGGGAAAGCTGGCGACAAGGCCGCTCCACTTTATCTGGATCCTGGACGCCTCCGGATCGATGTCGATTGACGGCAAGATCGAAGCTCTGAACAACGCGATCCGCGAGACGATCCCGCATATGCGCCAGGTCGCCGACGAGAACCCGAACGCGCGAGTGCTCGTCCGGGCCGTCCGGTTTGCGAGCGGAGCGTCCTGGCATATCGCCGAGCCTGCCCCCGTGCAGGAGTTCGAGTGGGAGGACATCCAGCCCGCCGGCGTTACGGACATGGGCCGCGCGCTTCAGATCGTCGCCGAGGAGCTGCGCATTCCACCGATGACGGACCGCGCCCTCCCGCCGGTCCTTGTGATGATCTCGGACGGCCAGCCGACGGACGACATATCGGCTGGAATGGCGGCGCTGATGGCGCAGCCGTGGGGCCGAAAAGCGGTCCGCGTGGCGATTGCGATCGGTGAGGACGCGGACATGGACATCCTGCAGCAGTTCATCGCGAACCCGGACGTCCGGCCACTCCAGGCGAGCAATCCGGAAGCGCTTGTCCGCTACATCAAGTTCGTCTCGACCGCCGTGCTCCAGGCCGCGTCCGCGCCGCCATCGCAGACCCGCGACCACGGCGAGCTGACGACGAACGTGCCGCTGCCGCAATACTTTGAAGAGGAGCAGGAGCTGGTAGGCGTCACCGACGTCTGGTAGCCCAGGGCCTCCGCTGAACAGACAGGTTGTCCCCGTGCGCCGCAGTGAGATCTATACTACCGATCTGGACATTGTCGGCTCGTTGAGCAGCCGAGAGCGCAGGCGGGGCCGCGCATGGTCGGTGCTGGCGCAGAGCGTGCGCGGGGCCGCGCACGCCCGCCGCGGCGAGCCGAACCAGGACGCGGTCGCGTTTCTGCCTGAGGCGGGCCGCGGCGCGCCGCTCATCCTCGCGGTTTCTGACGGTCACGGCAGCCCCAAGTCGTTCCGAAGCGATCGTGGCGCGCGCCTTGCGGTTGCGGCCGCGGTGGGCGAGGCCGAGCGTCTGCTGGCCGCGCCGGGCATAACGGCGGCGGACGCGGCCCGGATCGCGCGCGACGAACTTCGCGGCGCCGTGATCCGCGATTGGGAGCGGCGCGTTCGCGAGGACCTGGCGGCGCAGGCGTTCACCGCCGCCGAGCGCAAGCGCTTCACGGCGCAGTACGGCGCGCCGGCCTGGAAGGCGCTGAGGTCGGGGCCGCTGCTGGCGTATGGCGCCACGCTGCTCCTGGCGGTCGCCACCACCGAGTTTCTCCTCGTCGGCCAAATCGGCGACGGCGACATCGTCGCGGTGACGCGGGCCGGCTGCGCCACGCGGCCGCTGCGCGCCGATCCCCGGCTGTTCGGCGGCGATACCACGTCGCTCTGCCTGGAAAACGCGGCCGAGAGCTTCGCGCTCTGCGTCGCGCCGGCGCATGGCGACCGACCCGCGCTGATCCTCATCGCTACCGACGGCTGCGCCAACTCCTTCGAGGACGATGGCGGCTTCCTCAGCGTCGGCGCCGACCTGCTGATGATGCTGCGCGAGCACGACGCCGCGACGGTCCAGTCCGACCTTGGCCCCTGGCTCGAAGAGGTGTCGCGCGACGGCAGCGGCGACGACATCACCGTGGGGGCGCTATGCCTGCTCTAAGTAGCCGCTCCGAGTCACTTCGTAGATCACGCGGAGGCATTGGTGTCCCGCAGGGACACGGGGCCATAGGCCGTACAGCGAACGAATTCATTCCGTCGCCCGAGCGCAACTACGAACAGACTACGGGCGCCTCCTTAGTGTCGATAGCGCAACGTGGGGCTTCAGGGCCTGTGCTGTTTATAGGTATCATGGTTGTAGGTCTTATGGGTCCTATAAGTCGTATAAGTCGTATAAGTGCTATCAGTCCTATACCAAGCCCACGCCCTAACACCCCCTGCCTCCATGCCGGGGGCCGCCTGTGAGCAGTCTGCTGCGCCTCGGGCAGGAGGTTCTGACGGAGTCTTCGCACCTGCCGTGCGTGGTCGAGGCGTACCTTGGCGCCGGCGGGCAGGGCGAGGTCTACCGCGCGCGCTGGGCGGGCGAGCAGGTGGCGCTCAAGTGGTACTTTACGCCGCAAGCCACCCGCGAACAGCGCGAGGCGATCCGGACGCTCGTCGAGGTCCGATCGCCGACGGACCGGTTCCTCTGGCCGCTGGAGCTGGCGACCTACGCAGGCGCGCGCGGATTCGGCTACGTTATGGCGCTGCGCGAGCCCCGGTACAAGAGCATCACGGACCTGATGATGCGCCGGGCCGAACCGGGCTTCCACGCGCTGGCGACGGCCGGAATGGGCCTCGCGGACAGCTTTCTCCAGCTCCATGCGCGCGGCCTCTGTTACCGCGACATCTCGTTCGGCAACCTGTTCTTCGATCCGGACACGGGCGCAGTCCTGATCTGCGACAACGACAATGTCGGCGTCAACGGCAGCACGCGGACGGGCATCCTCGGAACGCCGCGCTTCATGGCGCCCGAGATTGTGCGGCACGAGGCGTCGCCATCGATCCAGACGGATCTCTACTCCCTCGCGGTCCTCCTGTTCTACCTGCTGGTGGTCCATCACCCGCTCGAGGGCCGCCGGGAGGCCGCGATAAAGTGCCTGGACCTGCCGGCGATGAACCGCATCTACGGAGAACGGCCGCTCTTCATCTTCGATCCTGAGGACGACTCGAACGCGCCGGTCCCAGGCTATCACGAGAACGCGCTGGCGTTCTGGCCGCTCTATCCGGCTCCGATAAAGCGGATCTTTATCCGTGCCTTCACGGAGGGCCTCCGCGCCCCGGCGCGGCGCGTGCGCGAGAGCGAGTGGCGCGCGGCCTTCGCGCAGCTCCGCGATCTTGTCGTGACCTGCGAGTGCGGCCAGGAGTCCTTCATCTGCGAAGAGACCTGCGCGCACGCGGGCAGCGCCCGAGAGTGCTGGAGCTGCGGCGCGCCCGTCGCCGCGCCGCCGCGACTGCGCGTCGGCGGCAAGTCCGTCGTGTTGGCCGGCGGGACGCGCCTCTTCGGCCACCACCTCGATCCCGACTGCCCCTACGATTTCGGCGAGCCGCTGGCCGCCGTCGTCGAGAATCCGCACTGCGCCGGGCAGCTCGGTCTGCAAAACGGATCGGCTCTCCCGTGGCGCGTCCTCATGCCAGGCGGTTTCGCGCGGATGGTCGAGCCCGGCCGCAGCGTCGCGTTGGCGTCCGGCGCGCGAATCGACTTCGGTACGGCGCACGGCGAGATCGTTACGTAAGATGGATCCAGAGCCACGAGCGATACTGTGCGACCTGGTCGCGGAATACGGTCCGGAACTGTGCCGCGACGCGCGCCGCTGCGAAGCGCTGCTACGTGACCACTGCGGCCGCCGCCGCCGCGAGGTGAACATTCTGGTCGCCGGCGTGCGGGGCCGCGTCGGCGCGGACCTGCTGTCGGTCCGTGCCGGCACGCCCCGCGCGGCGCTGCTCGCCCGCCTCACCAACCGGCTGTGTGACGAGTTCGGAATGACGGGCGAGGCGGCGGGATGGGCAGTCACGAGCTGGGCCGTGGCGCTCGGCGTCGAGCTGCCGGAGCCGGTCGTGATTGAGCGCCCGCCAGTCCAGGCGACGGAGCCGGCGCCGCCCGCCACGCTCGCCGAGGCGATCCGCGCCGCCGGCTCCGCTTCGACCGTCGTCAATCCCGTCGACGGCGCGACACTGCTCCGGATTCCCGCCGGAGAGTTCCAGATGGGCGACGACGACCAGCGCGATAACCCGCGGCACGGCGTCTATCTCGACAGCTACTGGATCTACAAGACGCCTGTCACAGGGGCGCAGTACGTTCGTTTTTGCGAGGCCACCGGACATCCCGCGCCCGATCCTCCGCCCTGGGCCGCCTGCGACGACCGTCCGGCCGTCAACGTCACCTGGGCCGACGCCGCGGAGTACGCTCGCTGGGCCGGAGCGTCGCTGCCGACGGAGGCCCAATGGGAGAAGGCGGCTCGCTGCGCCGACGGCCGCCTCTATCCGTGGGGCAATCGCTGGGACCCTGCCCGCTGCATCCACTCCGTGGCCGGCGCCCGGACCGGCCCGGCGCCTGCCGGGAGCCTGGCGGCCGGCGCCAGCCCATATGGCGCGCTGGACATGGCCGGCAACGTCTGGGAGTGGTGCGCCGACTGGTACGACGCGGCCTATTGGAAATCCGCGGCGGGCCGCAACCCGGCAGGGCCGCCCGCCGGCGACAGACGGGTGCTTCGCGGCGGCTCGTGGACCGACACCATGGCCTACATCTTCCGTACCTCCATGCGCTTCCGATACGATCCGGAAGGCCGCTTCGCTTCCTTCGGATTCCGCTGCGCCGCGGAGGGCTAGCTCCGCTCCCACGGATTGATTGCCCGGTGGGTTCGATGATCCGAGGATTGGTCCATCCCCGAGTTCAATGACCGGCGGGTCGACTGCGCGGCGGATTTCAACCCGGGCCGCCTCGCCCGGACCGTACGGGCCCCGTCCACGCATTTCCCACGCCTCCGTCCACGCTCCCGACTACATGCTCGTTCCAAACTACCTTGTTCGTCCAGATGCGCAGTCTCGACTCGCCGAGCGGCCATTGCCTGCCCCGCGACGGCGGGACGCGCCTGTCAAATCAAGATCGGTTAAAGTGAACGCCCTCGGTCCGGCGCGGGGCGAACGTGAGACTCCAGAAGCGAGAACAGGTCCCAACATCAACGCGGTTGAGTTAGTCGGGCATTGCACGCGCACGTGCGCCCGATAGGAAGGAGCCCTCAGATGCGAAGCATCGGAGCTCTATTGTGGTTTGTCGCGTGCCTGCTGCTGGCGGGCCTTGCCGCCGCGCAGGCACAATCGATCAAGGTAACGCCCGCGAACGGCAGCGTCGCGGTTGGGAAGGCGCTCCAATACTCGGCGGCGGTCACGGGGCTGGCGTCCACCGACGTCAAATGGTCGGCGGGCGGCGTCGTAGGCGGCAATGCAACCGTGGGCACGATCTCGGCGAGCGGAATGTACATGGCGCCCGCCAGTCTGCCGGGTCAGAATCCCGTGCAGATCGTCGCTTCCAGCGTCGCGAGCCCGAAGGTGTCCGGCCTCACCTACGTCAACATACTCGCCGCCGGACCGACGATCACCGCGGTATCGCCCAATCCGCTCTCGACGGGAACGATCACGGTGACGATATCCGGTTCGGGCTTCGCGGCGGGCGCGACTGCGTTCGACAGCTACGGCAGCAATTCGCGGATCCAGTTGACGACGCTCTCGGTTTCGCCGAACACGATCACGGCGACCGGCTACCAGGGCCCGGCCGCGTCGGCGACCTTCTGCGTCAAGAATCCCGGCTCGGACTATAGCAACGACATCACGGTACCGGTCGGCGGCCAGAGCCAGAACCACACGCTGACCGTGGTGAACGGCTCGGGAGGCGGGAGCTACGCGGCGGGCGCGTCCGTCACTATCACGGCCAACGCTCCTCCGGCCGGGCAGGTCTTTACCGGATGGACCGGCGCGGCGGTCCAGAACCCGGCCGCGGCGACGACGAGCCTCACGATGCCGGCCAACAACGCGACGGTGACCGCGAACTTCGGCGTGCCGGGCGCATTCGCGCTAACGGTCGTTAACGGCGCGGGCAGCGGCGTGTACCTTCCTGGAACGACCGTCGCGATCACGGCAAACGCCGCGCCGCCCGGCCAGGTCTTTACGGGCTGGACGGGTGCGGCGGTGCAGAGCTCCGGAGCGGCCTCCACGACGCTGGTAATGCCGTCCGCGGCCACGACCGTGACCGCGAACTACGCTCCCGCAGCCGTGCCGATCCCATATCCGGTGACGACGCACCCGCGCTTATGGGTGACGCAGAACGACCTGCCGAGGCTGCGCGGATGGGCCGTCGCCTCCAACCCGATCTACGCGAACGGCCTCGCGCCGCTATTGGCGCAGGCGGCGAACGACTATCAGACGCAGTTCTTCCCGAACGGCGCGCCGAACCCCAACTATCCCGATCCCGGCGACGTGCAGGGCTACGGCCGATACGTGACGGAGCAGTACGCGTTCATCCTGGCGTTCGGCTCGCTGGTCGATCCGAGTCCCGCGAATCGGATCCGGGACGCGCAATATGCGCGAAACCTGATCATGGTCACGATGAACCAGGCGGCGCTCGGCCACCTGTCCGGCGCGCCGTTCCGCGACCCGCTGTTCGCCGTGTACAATCGGGCGAACGGCTCGGGAGAGCAGTGGACGCTGATCGTCGATTGGATCTACAACGCGGTGGACGGCCTGGGGAATCCCATCCTCACTGCCCAGGACAAGCTGACCATCCGCAACGTGTTCCTGATCTGGGCGAACGACTGCCTCAACGCCTCGACGACCGGCGGCGACCATCCGTCGCCGATAGGGGCCGCGAACAGCGTGCAGCTCTTGCCGGGCAACAGGCCGTATCGCATGGCGTCCAATAACTACTATCTCGGCCATGCGCGACTCCTGACGATGATGTCGCTCTGCATCGATCCTGGCGACGACCCGCTCATAAGCGCAAATGCGCCGGCCTCGCAGCTTGGAAATACGCTGAGAAGCTACATACTCAACGCGACCGGCGCCTGGCTCTACCAGGAGTTCGCGATGATGGGCGACCCGGCGGCGGCCGCGAGCGCGTTCGGCGTGCCTGGCGGCGGCGCCGGATTCGGCCTGGCCAGCGGCGGCCTCCCGCCGGAGGGCATGCTCTACGGCCACTCGTTCGCCTACGTCCTGGGACAGCTCCTGGCGCTCCAGACGGCCGGCTTCAACGATACAAGGTATGCGGGACCGCAGATCGGCCTGATCGGCGCGCCAGTCTGGGACCGCTACGCCACGGGCCTTCTCTCGTCGCTCGTGCCGCAGGCGAAGGTCTATCCCTCGCAGCCGTGGCTCGGTCCGGTCTACGAGTATGCCAGCTACGGCGATCTCCTCCGCCTCTGGGCGACGCCGGACTACATGCAGCCGTTTGCTCTCCTTACGCTCCTGGAGCAGCAGAACGGCCAGTCCACCCATGCCGACATGGCGCGCTGGTTCGCGGTGAACGGCGTCGAGGGCGGAGCCGGCCTGCTGCTCAACCGGATCACGCAGCCCTGGTCTTGGGGCACGACGAACTCGATCCTGTACTTCCTGCTGCTCGATCCGTCCGCCCCGGCCGGCGCCGATCCGCGGCCGACCTTCCCGACGACCTTCTTCGATAAGCCGGCAGGCCGCGTTGTCGCGCACAGCGACTGGGGTCCGAACAACACGATGTTTACTTACCGGGCGAGCTGGGAGTCGATCAACCATCAGGACGGCGACGGCGGGCAGTTCGAGCTGTACCGGCAGGGCGACTGGCTCACCAAGGAGATGAGCAACTATGACAACAACGCCGTCGGACTGACGACGGTCTATCACAACTCGCTGGCGCTGCAGAACTGGTCGGCGAGCGGCACGCCGAACCTCAACTGGTTCGAAAGCGGCGAATGGGCGAACGGCAGCCAGTGGATCCTCGGCCTGAACGCCGGCGATCCGACGACCGTCACAAGCAGCGGTCCCGGCTACCTGTACGTCTCCAGCGACCTGACGCCGCTCTACAATCGGCCGAACTTCTGGACGCCGTCCCAGGGGGCCGTCGACATAACGCAGGCGACGCGCTCGATCGTGTGGCTCAATAACGATTACATCGTCGTCTACGACCGCGCGACATCGCAGCATGCAGGGCTGTTCAAGCGGTTCAACCTGAGCCTGACGAACAGTCCCGCGATCAACGGCAACGTCGTGACGGAGACCGGGGCCTCCGGCCAGCGCCTGTTCATCCAGACTCTGCTGCCGCTCGCTCCGTCCATCACGTCGGCATACGCGGCCGGCGGCCTGAACCCGATAGCGCAGCTCGAGCCGACGCAATTCGTGCTGACCGTGGAGGATCCGAGCCGTCCAACCGACGTCCGCTTCCTGCACGTGCTCCAGGGAGCGGACCCCGGCGCGCCGATGGCGCCGGCGGTCTACCTCACGAGCCTCGGAGGCACGCCGTTCGACGGCGCGGAGTTCGGCTCGACGGCGGTCTACTTCCCGACCAGCGCTGCCGGCTCCATGGCGGCGACGGCGTTCCCCGCGGATACAGGCGTGCACACGCTGCTGATCGCCGGACTCTCGCCAAACGCCGTTTACAGCGTTGTGGTGCAGCCCGGCGGCACAGGCAGCGTAGTCACGGTCACGCCTGGAGGCTCGGGCGCGACCGCGGATAGCGCCGGCCTGCTGCGGATCGCGTTCTAGCGATCCGTGGCTGGAACGCGCAGCCTGGCGCGCGGCTCATTCGGGCCGCGCGCCAGGCGCGTTTGGGCCAGCGGGGCATCACTGCGGCGGGTAGGCAAGCGATTCTACTCGCCGCGGCGTGGCCGCCGCCTATCGCTCCTCTTTCCAGCTTGAGTGGCTCGGGCCGGCCTCCGGAGCAGCCGGCGGCTGCGGCGCGGGCGGCGCGGGCGGCGCGGGCGTGAACCAGCCGGGGGCGTGTTTTCGGAGCATCTGACTGAGCGAATCGCGATCGAGGTGCGGGGCGAGTGCGGTGAGTGCTGCCGGATCGACGTCGGGATCCTTCGCCAGGCACGCCTCTACCATCTCCGCCAGATCGCGTTTGGAAACGTGCGGCGCGAGGGCCACGAGCGAGGCGAGCGTCGGCCCGGCGCCGCTGTCTGCTCTCTCCTTCTCCTGGAATCCGCGGCCGGACAGGTGCGAATGAATCAGCGCCTTCAGGTCGCCATGCTCCAGAAAGGGCGCGAGCGCGATGACCGGTCCGAAATCTGGCCGGCCGCTCTCCTCCTCCTCGTCGATCACGTCCTCGAGGTAGGCCGAGAGCATGCGGCTCTCCGCGCCGACCTGGTCGTAGCTGACGGCGCCTTCCCGCTCGTCGAGCCGCTGAAACAGGCCCGTGGGCAGAGACTCCGTAGCCTCCAGATGCTGCACGATGGCGTTGTACCTGCGGACGGTGCTCGCAAGGCCGCCTTCCAGCTCCTTGTCTTCCGCCATCGAGACGATCTGGTCGAGTATGTGGCGCATCCGTTTGATCTCGCGCCGGTTTATCTTGTCCATCTCTGTCGCTCCTCTTTTCAGATTGTGCCGGGATCAGGCGCGACGGGGCAATCGGTATCTCCGGACCATTCTGCCAGCCTTCGTGCGATCTCGCGCCGTCCCGCGTGGAGTCTCCACTTGACCGTGGTGGCGGCCACAGAAAGAAACTCGGCGATATGGGCGACGCTCCACTGTTCCCGGTAGTAGAGCTCGACGACGATCTGCGTCGGCTCGTTCAGCCCGGCTATCAGGTCGCGCAGCGCCGCGACCCGCTCCGCGCGGAGCAGAGCCGCTTCAGGACCCGAGTCCCCGCCGGCGTCGTTCCGCTGCGCCAGACTCTCCAAAACGCAGTCCTCCGTCGCGACGTGCGCGGAATCGCGTCGCGCGTGCCGCCTCGCGAGATTGATTGCAATGACCCGCAGCCACGGCCCAAACTGGCGGGCATCCTTCAGCGAGCCCAGCTTTCCGAACGCCGCGAGGAGCGCCTCCTGCGCGACATCCTCGGCCGTCTCGCGAGAGCCGACGATACGTCGGGCCAGCAGCGTGAGCGCTCCGCGATAGCGCCGAGCGAGCTCGTCGTACGCCGGAGCGCTTCCTGCGGATGCCGCCGCGACCAGATATCGATCCTCGGTCCGGCAGTGCCCTCGCGGCTGCGGCATTCTCGCGCGCTCCTTTCATGAGATAAGAGTGGGCAACCGCGACGCCGGATAGGTCGCAGTACGACTTTATTTCGGTTCGAACGCGCGCCCATTGGCCCGTGAGCCAGAATCGGGTCGGCGCAGGCCGGCTCAGGGAGGGATTCGCTCCGCCGACGCATAAAACGCGCAGCAACCGTTTACCCGAGGAGCGTTCCATGTGGGCAAATGAGCCGACCACCTATTCCGAATTCGCCGTGCTTGCGAGCGGGCAGGGCGGCGCGGTTTCACCGATCGTCGCGCCGGACGGGCTGCCGGTCGTTACCGCCGTCGACGGAATTCCGGCCGCGCCGGCGCTCCTGGCTCACGCTGCCGCGGCGCTCGGCGTCAGCGGGACCGCCGACTTTACCGGCACGCCGCTCGATCCGGTGGCGCTGGCTCTCGCCGACGCGCTGCGGCGGCAGCGCATTCAGCGGATGCGGCTCGAAGGCGGCGAAGAGCGCGACGTGGTGGTCCTCCCCGTGCCCCTTCGTTCGCTCGCCGGCCGGACGCTGCTGGAGCGAATCTTTCACCCGGAGCTTACCCCCGGCCATGTCACGCCGGATACGCGAGTCGCATGGACGCCGACGGTGCCGGCGTATGGGGCCGCGCCGGCCGAGCCCGTGCTTCCCGTGCCGAAGTTCGATCCAGGAGTGGCGTACCTTGCCCTGCCGGTCGACGGCTCCGTGCCGATCATCTGCCAGATGCGTCGCAGCGCGATAGGGTGGCCGGAGCACGTAGCGAAGCGGACCTTCGCGCAGGAGCGGCTCGACGCGATACCCGCAAGCGAGCTGGAGCTTGCGCTTCCGTACCGCACCGGCCGGATCGCGGCATCCGACCATTCAGGCTATCTCGATCTTGTCGCGAATTGCGCCGACTATGGCGTCTGGGTCGTATCGCGCCGGGCGGTCGCAGAGGCGCTCGCAGCATTCGCGCGAAGCCTCGCTGCGCTTCACAAGGCCGGCGAGGTCCACGGGGACCTGAAGCCCTCCAACGTCCTTCTCACGGTCTCAGGCCCCGCGGCGATCGATTCGCTCGATCTGCGGACCGGTGAGCGCGCGGCCGCGATGACCCGCGGCTGGGCGGCGCCCGAGCAGATCCTCGGTACGAACGTATCGCCGCAAACCGATATCTACGCGATCGGCCTGCATCTGCTCGAACTTATCTGCGGCGTGCTCTATGGCGAGGAGTCGCAGGTCGCGATACCTGTCGGCGGTCGCGCCCTAGAGCGGCACACTCTGCTCCGAAACCCCGGCGTCTTCGTGGACGCGACGGAGGCGCCGATTGCCGCAAGCGCGGTCGAGCCGTGGCGCGGGCTGATCGAGCGCTGCCTGCGCTTCGAGCCTGCCGACCGGTTCGCAGATGTCGCGGAGGTCGCGGACGCCGTCGCCGAACTCGCATCCGCCGATACCCTCACCGGCGAGTATCGCGTGCCGCTCGCCTTTGGGCGCCGATCAACGGTTCGAGCGGAAGGCGGCGAGGCCGGGCCCGGCTGGCTCGTCTGATCGCGGGGCGCCGTATTGACATGCAGGGTGCAAAAACTGTATGATGATTGCGTTGCGTAAACCGCCGCACACTGCGCGTTCGCCCGGACGGGCATGACCCACTTCTACGCCCGTAACCGCTCCAGCTCCGTCGAAGCCGGCAATACCAATACGAAGTAAACCGAACTCGCAGAGGCCGTTTGGCGCTGCCGGAGGCTGTGCATTCATGTATCGCGCCAACGACCAGATCGGTCCATATACGCTCGTCCGCCGGCTGGGACAGGGCGCGTCGGGACTCGTTTGGCTCGCGGAGCGGCGCGGATCCCTGCTTACGACCGAAGTGGCCCTCAAAGTACCTTTCGACGATGAGGCCAACCTGGAGAGCATCAACCGCGAGGCGCAGGTCTGGCGCGCGGCGACCGGCCATCCCAACGTGCTGCCGGTCATCGAGGCCGACTCCTACGACGGCCAGGTGATCATAGTCAGCGAGTACGCCTCAGGAGGCACGCTGAAGGACTGGCTGGAAAGGAACGGCGGGCAGGCGCCGACCTTCGAATCGGCGGTGCGCATGATGGCCGGCATCCTCTCCGGGCTGGAGCATTTGCACGCCAAAGGGCTGGTCCACTGCGACCTGAAGCCGAGCAACGTGCTGCTCCAGGGCGAGACCCCGCGCATTACGGACTTCGGCGTATCGCGCGTGCTGAAGGCGACCGTACATACGAAGCATCTCTCCGGCACGCCCGCCTATATGCCGCCCGAGGCGATCGACGGCCATCTGTCCCGCTTCTCGGACCTGTGGGCGGCCGGCATCATGCTCTACGTGATGGTGTCCGGCCGGCTGCCCTTCCCGCAGCAGAGCATGGGACCGCTGATGTTGGCGCTCAAGGAGCAGGACCCGGACCCGCTGCCGGCCGCGATACCGACCGACCTTAAGCGAGTGATCAGCCGAGCTCTGCAGAAAGACCCGCATCGTCGCTTCGAGTCCGCCGGCGAGATGCGGCAGGCGCTTATCTCCGCCGCGCTCCACGTGAGCGACGTGATCGAGGCGGACGAGTCGGACCAGATCGACCGGACCGGCACCGTCGTCCTGCCGAGATTGGAGACGCTCCTTCCGCCGATCGTGCCGCAGCTCGCGCCGTCCACGCGCGTGAACGAGAAGGACGGCGCGGAGATGGTCTGGGTGCCGGCCGGCGAATTCCTGATGGGGGGCGACGACGGCGAGCGGCGAGAAAAGCCGAGCCACCGCGTCTTTCTCGACGGATTCTGGATTTATAAGGTCCCCGTTACCGTAGCACAGTACAGACTGTTCTGCGCTCAGACCGGCCGGGCGCTCCGGCATGCCCCGCCGTGGGGCTGGCAGGAGGAGCACCCGATCGTGAACGTGAGCTGGGAGTACGCCTGCGCCTATGCGCTATGGGCGCGCGCCCAACTGCCGACCGAGGCGGAGTGGGAGAAGGCGGCGCGCGGCGTGGACGCGCGGCCGTTCCCCTGGGGCGGAGAGTGGGATCGCTCGAAGTGCTGCAACTCCGTGGGCGTCCGCCGCAGTTCCGTGAGCACGGTCGGCACCTTCTGCGAGGGCGCCAGCCCGTACGGCGCGCTCGATATGGCCGGCAACGTGTGGGAGTGGACCGCGGACTGGTACGAGGAGACCTACTACGCCTTCTCGCCCGCCGACAATCCGACCGGCCCGTTCTTCGGAACGCACCGA
The DNA here is from genome assembly GCA_035295045.1 of Chthonomonadaceae bacterium. Lineage (GTDB taxonomy): Bacteria > Armatimonadota > Chthonomonadetes > Chthonomonadales > Chthonomonadaceae > DATGJU01. Next base: position 4,155 of record DATGJU010000317.1, on the reverse strand, counting down.
GTGCTCCGCGGCGGATCGTGGGGCAACGACCTGGTGCACGACTATCGCACGACGACGCGCGTAGTGTGCGAGCCCGTAGTCCGCGGCGGCAGCATCGGCTTCCGCTGCGTGGTCCGGGAGGACAATCCCGGGTAGGGGGTACAACAGCGATGGACAGACGCATTCGCCGGCGCGCCCGGCTCCTGCTATGGATGCACCTCTTCGTCTGCGCGGTCTGGCTTTTCCTGTTCCGCTCTCGGCAGGAGCCGCCTGGCTGGATGATCCATGTCTTCCTCTGGTCCATACTCGCCGTGCAGTTCACGTGGGGCTATACGGTCGGCCTCCTTGTCGGCCCGAGCCGCAAACGCCGTCCGCTGCTCTGGTGGAGTCTCCTGACGATCTTCATGCCGCTCTATCTAATCGCTCCGCTCTGCACGTTCATTGCGTTCCATAACGCGATTGTCGCGCTCGGCTACTTCCTGGTCTTCGTAATGATCCTCGCGTGCGAGACCTACTGCGGCGTCATGCAGGGCGCGAAGGCGCATGGCCTGGATCGCGGTTAGCGACCGCCGGTTCGAGTTACGGGGGTGAATGGGGCCTGGTGGCCTCCGCAGTCTTCAAAACTGTCCGCGGGGCGGGAGACCGTCCTGGATGGGTTCGATTCCCATACACTCCCGCCAGCCCTTTCAAGCTGGTATAATGGAATATGATCTTCCCAAGGCCCGTCCCGATCGCGTGTACCTGGACGATCGTGGCGGCGCTCGCCGCCGCGGCCGGATGTGCACAGGCCGCCGGCGTTACTCAAACACGGATAAATGAATATGCGGGCGTACTGCTCCGAGCGCGTCGCGCCATCGTGGAAGACACGGGCCTGCGCAGGCCGGACGAGCGGATCGAGGCGTACGTCGCAAGGATATCGCGGCCGATGCCCGCCGAGTCGGCCGGGGAGACGGCGCGCCGACTCGAAGCGTACGTCGCCGCGATCGAACGGCTGCATGCCCCGGGCGCCCTCTGCACCACAATGCCCGCGCTGCGCGACATGAGCGCCGCGAATAGCGCGAGATGGAGGGCCGCGGTCCACGCGAGCGCAGAGCTGGACGCGGAGGGCCGGCGGCTGTCTGCCCTGCGCCGAAACGCCGAGGGAACGGCGCGCGACGTACCGATGGCGAAGGAGCTCACGCGAGCGCTGCTTCTCGTAAAGACCGCGTTCGAGGCGCTGCGCGACGTGCGTCCCTAGCGCTCGGTTGGAACCGGCCCGACGAAGATTCGGATTGCGAACCACTCCCGTGGGTGAACCTTTTTGCCAGTGGAACCGACAAAACAGAGGAGCATGAAACGCGGCGCCCCGCACTTCGGACGCGGGCGCAGTCGTCTAATAGTTGTGGCAGCGGCCGGCCCGGCCTGGATCGTGACGGCGGCGCTGGCCGGAGTTCTGACCTCTATGGCGGCCGGCTCGGTCCAGGCCCAGGATATGCCGCCGCCGGCGACGCCGGCCGAGGCCGCGATCCTGCAGTTGACCGAGGGGAACTACGCGAACGCGGCGCAGCATCTGCGGCAGGCCATGGCGCCCGATCCGGACGATGCAGTTCTCAACGATGCGGCCGGCGCAGTCGCGATCAGCACGGGCGATCCCGATACCGCGCGGACGGCCTTCGAGCACGCGCTTCACACGGACCGCGACGACAGCCTAGCCCTCTATGGACTGGGTCTGACGAGACTTGCGAAGGGTGATCGCTCCGGCGCGCTAAGCGCATTCGACCGATGCGAGGCGGCGGGTGGCGACCGTGCCTACCTCGTGATGGTCCGCAGGTACGTGCAGTGGCTGGCAGGCGCGCAACTCGCGGTCGATGGCGCGGCGGCGCCGGACGTTCTGGCCCCGGCCAAGGCGGCGCTGGAGGGGATCGAGGCCGAGTCCGCCGGCAACTGGGCTGTCGCCACGGCGCGAATACAGGCGGCGCTCGCGGCGCTTCCCGGCGATCCGCTGGTCGAGCCGGGCGGCGCGTTGATGAATTTCGATCCGGCGCGGCCGCTCCTTTCGGGTGCGCCAAGGCTGCCCGCCGGAAGCCTGACAGTCGCTCAGGAGCCGGGAGTGCTCTCCGGCAGCGTGGAGCTTTCGCCCGACGGCTCGCTGGACGGCGTCGCGTACGTCTCGTACGAGCTGGATGGCCAGCCGCTCGGGGTCGTAAACGTCCGGCCGTTCACCTACGCGCTGGACACGAGGCGGCTTAAGAACGGGCGCCACACGCTGACGATCGTTCTGCACGACGTAGCGATCAACGAACTGGGGCGCTCAAGCCGAAAGATACTGGTGCAGAATGCGGCCGCCGACACGTCGGATGCCGACCTGCGAAGTCGCGAGCGGGGCGAGATCTGGCAGGCGCTCGCGCTCCGCCCAGGCCGGTGCGGCGGGGCCTACGCATTGGGAATCGCCTATCGCGCCATCGGCCAGCCCGCTACGGCGCAGGCCTGGTTTGCGAGGTGCCTCGCTATCCAGCCGGCGTACCGGGACGCGCGGAAGCAGTGGGAGGCGTGCGGCGGCCTATCCGGTGCGGGCGAGGCGATCTGGGGCGGCTTGCCGACGGAAAAGGTGATCGCCCTAACGTTCGATGACGGGCCGAAGCCCGGCGTCACCGAGCCGCTGCTTGAAATCCTGAAGCAGGAGCGGGTGCCGGCCACGTTCTTTGTCATCGGGAAGCACGTGATGGAGTATCCCGACCTGACCCGCCAAATCGTCGAGTCGGGCATGGAGATCGCCAATCATAGCTATACGCATCGCAACCTGACAAAGCTGAGCGCTCTGGACGTGGCGCGCGAGGTGATGCAGACGCAGGCGGCGGTGCTGTCGGTGACCGGCCGCGCCCCGCGGTTCCTTCGACCGCCGGGCGGGAACTGGAACCCGCATGTGGCGCAGACCGCGCGGTCCTGGGGCTTGACGCCCTGCATGTGGACGGTCGACGTGTATGGGTCCGAGGTGATCGGGGCGCAGCAGGTGGCAAACGCCGTGCTCGCGCAGGTGCGGCCCGGCTCGATCATCCTGATGCACAACGGCAAGGTGAGCACGCTGCAGGCCCTGCCGACGATCATTCGGGCATTGAAATCGCGCGGATACGCCTTCGCGACCGTGGACACGCTGCAGAGGAGGCTCGGCGCCAGTCGAATCGCGGCGCAGGCCGCAGAGACGCATGCGCGAGTCGAGTAGAACGCGGCCGAAATAGTTGAGCGCCGCAGAGGAGTCGCGCCCCGGCGCAGCGAAATTGGGCGCAAGCAAGCACAACGATTCTGAGTAAGGGCCGCGAAGCGCGGCCGGTGACACGATACCGAGTAACCACTACTTCGGAGGGGACGTATTCGATGCAAATCCGCTTAACCCGCACGGCCGCCGTTCCGGCCTTCGGCGTGCTCTTCGCCCTTTCGGCGGCCCTGCCGGCACTGGCGCAGCCGACGCCGCACGAGAACAGCCTGCTCGGCATCACGCTCCTCCGGAGCTCCTACCGTGACGTGCTGCACAAGTTCGGCCGCCCGGACGAGATTCAGGCCGGCGGTCCGTTCGTGCCGGGCGCCTCGAGCGGCAAGGGGACGAACAGCACCGGCTTTCCGGGCCGCGGCGGCACCGGAGCGGCCAGCCCCGGCGGCCCCGGAATGGGCGGTATGGCGGGCGGCCCGATGGCCGGCTACCCGGGCGGGAGCGGCGCCGGTCTTCCCGGCTTCGCAGGCTCCTCCGGCGCGATGGCCGCAAAGGGCAGCAATAGTCCGATGGGCGATCCGATGGGCGGCGCCGGCCAGAATATGGCGGGCATGAGCAACTCGGGCGGAGCCGGCAACTCCGGCGGCGGTGGCGGCGCCTCCGAGGCCCCCGCGGCGCCGGAGTATGAGGCCACCTGGTGGTATCACGATAAGAAGAACGGCATTCACAAGAGCTTCCTATTCAACAAGGATGGCCGCGTGATCCAGGTCCAGGAGTATGGCTTCGATCCGGCGCACAAGAGCGGCAAGACGCACCGCGGCATCGGTCTTGGGTCCAGCTTTAATCAGGTTTTGCACACCTACGGCTGGAGCATGGACGGCCTGAACGACGGCCGGAACATGATCATGCGGTTTGGCGGCGAAGACAAAGTCGCGTTTCAGCTCGTAGACAATAGAGTGCTCGGCATAACGATCGCGGTTGTAAAGGAAGTT
>DATGJU010000316.1:0-22129 GCA_035295045.1 Chthonomonadaceae bacterium | reverse complement strand
TGGACCGCTGTCAAGGGCAAGGTTGTCGCGAGCAGCCCGCAGTTCCTCGGCAGCAACCCCGCCGAGGTCCGATCCGGTCCGCAGACGGGCACGCGCGTCCTGAAGGTGGAGGAGGATCTCGGCCGGGCGCTGGTCAAGTCGCTCACTGCGGAGCAGCGCGCCGAGGCCGTGCTCAGCGAGACCGCGCCGTCCGATATCGTGACCGCGGCGAGCCGTAAGGCCGCCATCCTGGAGGACAAGGGCGTCGCCTATTCGAAACTCGACCGCGAGCAGCAGGGCCTGCTGATGACGCTGATCCAGGAGTACGCCAACGTGCAGGCCGAGGAGATCGCCAGGCAGCGCCTGGACGCGATCCATCGCGCCGGCATGGAGAGCGTCAAGTTCGCCTGGATGGGCGGCCTGGAGAAGGGTCAGGGCCACTACTACCGCATCCAGAGCGGGACGTTCCTGATCGAGTTCGACTGCACGCAGGACAAGGCCAACCACATCCACTCGGTCTGGCGCGACTTCAAGGGCGACTTCGGAGCGGACCTGCTCGCGCTACACTACCAAACCGCCGACCACGACCACGGCCACGACGTGTAGCGGCTTTGGTCTCGCGCAAAGCTCGCAAAGGACGCCAAGAAATGCAAAGAAGATGAAAGAAGTCGCCGAGAGCCGAGGCTGGTAAATGGCGCGACTGACAGGACTCCGATGTGTCAGAGAATGAAGTTGCGCGGGAGATCGTCGATGCGCCGTTCCACGTACACTGTGCGCTCGGTCCTGGCTTACTCGAATCGGCGTACGAGCGGATACTTGCTTATCAGCTACGCAAGCGAGGTCTTCGGATTGCGGCTCAGGTCCGGATTCCCGTCGTGTACGACGGCGTTGAGTTTGAGCGCGGATTCGTCGCGGACCTTATCGTAAACGAGCGCGTGATCGTGGAGCTCAAATCCGTCGAGAAGATGGCAACGGTTCACAAGAAGCAGCTAATGACCTACCTCAAGCTCACGATCATGCGCCTCGGACTGCTCATCAATTTCGGTGAGTTGCTCATTCGAGACGGCATCACAAGGATCGTCAACGGGCTTACCGAAGAGTAGCCAATTGCTTTGCTGTCGCGGTCCCTCTTGGGGCCTAACTATCTCGACCCTTCTAAGCGCATTTCATTGCGCCCTTTGCGATCTTTGCGCGAGACTAAAGAAACAACGATGAACGACACCGACCGCTCACTCGCGCTTCTCGCCCGGCCCCTAGTTACCGTTTCCGCTATCCTTCTGCTCCTGCTCTGCGCGATTACGCCGGCGATCGCGCAGTCCGCGACGGACGCGCCGCTCTGGTCCGTGAAGCCGGTGCGCAAGCCGGCCGCCCCGGCGGTGAAGAATGCGGCATGGGTGCGCAATCCCATCGATGCGTTCGTGCTGGCCCGCCTGGAGGCGAAGCGGATGCAGCCGGCGCCGGCCGCGGGCCGCCGCGAGCTGCTGCGCCGGCTTACATTCGATCTGACGGGCCTTCCGCCGACCGCGGAGGAGATCGCCGCGTTCGAAGCGGACCGCTCGCCGGACGCCTACGAGAAGCGAGTCGATCGGCTGCTCGCATCGCCGCGCTATGGCGAGCGATGGGCGCGCTACTGGCTCGATCTGGTGCGCTACGCCGACTCCAACGGCTACGAGCGCGACGCCGAGAAGCCCTACTCCTGGAAATATCGTGACTACGTCATCCGGTCGCTCAACGAGGACAAGCCCTACGATCGATTCGTCACAGAGCAGCTCGCCGGTGACGAGCTGCCGGACCGAAATGAGGCCACGATTACCGCGACCGGCTTCCTACGGCTTGGCACCTGGGACGACGAGCCGAACGATCCTTACGCGTACAAGTACGAGCGGCTGGACGATCTGGTCCATGCGACCGCGACCGCGTTCCTAGGCCTGACCGTCCGCTGCGCTCGCTGCCACGACCATAAGTTCGACCCGATCCCGCAGCGCGACTACTACGCCTTCGCCGCCAACTTCTACGGCGGCTACCTCGATGCCGGAGACGCAAAGCTCGCCGGTGGGCCGCCGCAGGACAAGCTCGGCGCGCAGACGCTCGGCTTCACGGACCGCGGTCCGCAGGCGGCGCCGCTCAAGCTGCTCCTGAACGGCGACCCGCTCCGCGAGGCGGCGGAGGTCGGGCCAGGCTATCTGTCGCTGGTCTCCGGTAACCGCCGCGACGTAGCGCCCCCGCCGCCCGGAGCAGCGACCACGCATCGGCGCCTTCAGCTCGCCGAATGGATAACGGATCCGCGCAACCCGCTGACGCCCCGCGTGATCGTCAATCGCGTCTGGCAGCACCATTTCGGCCAGGGCCTCGTCCGCACGCCCAACAACTTCGGCCGCAAGGGCTCGCCGCCAACCAATCCGGAGCTCTTAGACTGGCTGGCGAGCGAGTTCGCGGGCGGCGAAAAGCTAACCACTCGCTCCGCCGGAGACACAGAGACGCAGAGAAACGCAGAGGGTGTAAAGGCGGCGGGTTCAGCCCATCACGGCTTCGCGTGGCGTCTCAAGCCGCTGCACCGGCTGATCGTTACGTCGGCGGCGTATCGGATGGGCTCGCTGAACCCGCACGAGGCCGAGTATGCGCGAACGGATTCCGCGAATGAGAATATGTGGCGTTTCGACCGGCAGCGGCTGGACGCGGACGCGCTGCGCGACTCGATCCTAGCGGTATCCGGCCAGCTCAACCTGAAGGTGGGCGGGCCGGGCTTCTTCCCGACCGTCACGCGGGAGGCGCTGGAGGGACTGAGCCGCAAGGGCGCGGAGTGGACGCCCTCCCTGCCGGAGGAGCAGAACAGGCGGACGATCTACATGTTCCTAAAGCGCGCCATGCTCCTGCCGCTCCTGACCGTATTCGACTTCGCCGACACGGCCGCGCCGCTGGAGCAGCGCGACGTGACGACCGTCGCGCCGCAGGCCCTTGCGCTGATGAACAATCCGTTCGTCAGCCAGCAGAGCGAGGCATTCGCCCGGCGCGTGGAGGCCGAGGCCGGTACCGATCCCGCCAGACGGGTCAAGCGGGCATGGCAGCTCGCCTTCGCCCGCAGCCCCAGTCCGGATGAATCGCGCGAGGCCCTTGCCTTCCTTGCAAGCCAGCCCGCGCCCCTGGCTGCCACCAGCCACAAGTCACAAGCCGCAAGCCCTGCCCTCTGGCTCCGCGCCGACGCAGGCGTCACCGCCGGCGCGGACGGCCGAGTCTCGGCATGGGCAGACCAGTCGGCGGCGAGGCGCGATGCCGTCCAGCCGGTCTCCGCCGCGCAGCCGCTTCTCGTTCGCAACGCCCTGAACGGCGCTCCCGCGCTCCGTTTCGACGGCAAGGGAAGCTTCCTCACGATTGCGAGCCAGGTCCTGACCTCGCAGGAGTTCGCGATTTTCGCCGTCGTCTCGGACCGGGCGGCCGACGGCCATCGCGAAATCTTCTCCAACTGGAATCGCGCCGGCAATATCGGGACCGCCGTCTTTCTCGGCGCGACAGGCGCCTCCAGCGCCCGCCTGACCGACGACTTCTCGCCCGTCGGCGTGCTGTCGCATCGCGAACGGCCGTTCATCCTGACGGGCATCTCGGCTCCGGCGAGTGTGGCCGTCTACCAGGACCGGAACGAGATCGCGAAGAGGGTCTCATCAATGGCGCCGCGGAAGCTGGAGGGGCCTTATGTGATCGGCCAGCAGGGGAACATCGACGGAGAGTACTGGAACGGGGACATCCTGGAGCTGCGCGTCTACAACCGCGCCCTGACGGACGAGGAGCGCGACGGGATATGGGACGAGCTGAACGCGCGATACGACATCGCGCCGCGGCCGAGGCCGGTCCCGCCGGGCCTCGTCTCGCTCTGCCACGTCCTGCTCAACGCGAACGAGTTTGTCTACGTGGATTGAGTGGACCAATTCCGCATGGAACGCCGCGGGCGCGGGCTCATCGGAGCAGAATGGCGGGGCCAGAACATCAAAACGCCGACCACCGAGAAGATACGAAAGGTTGGAAATTGCGAGGTTGCAGGCCCATGTTCGATTCCGGAAGTGCTCCCCGATATGGCAGCCGGCGTGAATGTCACGCCGGCTGCCCGTGTACACCGTAGACCCTAGACCCTAATCCACGAAGGCGAACACCGCGCCCTGCGGATCCCGCATCATGGCCATTTTGCCCACGCCGGGGATATCCATCGGCGGGACGAGTGGCGAGGCGCCGAGCGCGGTCGCCCTGGCGTAGGTCTCGTCGCAACTTGCCACCGTGAAGTAGATGTTCCAGTGCGGGGGCACGCCCTCCATCTCCGGACCCATTGCCATCATCCCACCGACGGACTTGCCGTCGAGCTGGAGCTCGGTGTAGGGCATCGGCATCTCGCTCTGCTTCAGGCCGTAGCCCAGGAGGCCGGAATAAAAGGCGCCGGCCGCGGCGGTATCGCGCGTGTAGAGCTCGTTCCAGCATACCGCGCCCGGCTCGTTGATCACCGTGTAACCGATATGGTTTTTCGGCTGCCACAGGTGGATTATCGCCCCGGTCGGATCCTGCACGACGGCCATCCGGCCGTGCTCCATAACGTCGAACGGTCCGGCGATCACGGCGCCGCCGAGCTCCTTGGCCTTTGCCGCCGAGGTCTCCACGTTATCGACGCATACGTACGTTCCCCAGTGCGGCGGAGTGTTGCCGGTATTGTCCTGGTAGAGCGCGGCGGCCGCCTGGCCGTCTAGCAGGAGCATGGTGTAGACCATGTCCGGCCCCATCGGGTTATCCACCGCCGTCCAGCCGAACAGATCGGTGTAGAACTTCTTCGCGCCGGGACCATCGCTGGTCGCCAGCTCCGCCCAGCAGAATTTGCCCTGCTCGTGTTTCGAGACCTGCATTCCCGCTCCTCCGCCCGTTCGGGCACACCAACCACAGTGATGATCAGCGGCAAATAACCGCTCGATTGCGCAGTTATACCCGACAAAGATATACCAAATCAACGGTATTTTCGCGGGCGGAGGATTAAGTTTTCGTTAAGACGTCGACACGCGCCTATTTCGCTTCGACGTTGATTCCGCTCTGCGCGAGCTTGGTCAGCTTCTGGTCCGTTGCGACCTCCTCCGAAAGCGTCGTCTGGAGAAGCTGCGCCGCCTTCTGGTCGCCCAGAAGCTCTGCGTAGGTGCGGACCACGCCGTAACCCGCGATCTCGTAATGCTCGACGTGCTGCGCCGCCGAGATCAGGCCAGCGTCGAGAACGTCCGGGTCCGCGTCCTCCTTCAGCAGATCGCTTCCCTCTTCGAGGACGCCCTCCATCCCCTTGCAATGCTTGCCCTTTGGCGACTTGCCGAGGCTCTCGAAAATCTGCTCCAGCCGGCTCACGTGCTCGCGAGTCTGGCCAAGGTGCTCCTCGAAACCGGCTTTCAGCTCGGAGGAGCCTGCCGCGTTTACCATCTTGGGCAGCGCGCGCAGAATCTGGTTTTCCGCGCTGTATAGGTCCTTGAGCTCCGCCACGTAGAGGTCCTGCAGCGTTTCCAATTTCATCGGTGTTGTCCCTTTCTGCTCCTGTCGGGTGAGCAGTCGAAGGACGCGGCGTCAATCGCGATTGTTCCTCCCGAATACCGCGATTCTTGCCGGGATTCTATAGTCCCGATACGACCATTTCGGCGATCTGGAGCGTGGGGCTGACCACCGCCGAGTTGAAGATCAGGTCGGAGCCGACGCGCTCGATGCCGTTCAGCAGAGCCTCCATTGTGCTCGCGATCGTCACCTCCTCGACGGGATAGGCGAGCGTGCCATTCTCGATCCAGAGGCCCGACGCCCCGGTCGAGAAATCGCCCGTGACGGGATTCACGCCTCCGCCCATCATGTCCGTGACGAAGAAGCCGCTGGGGATGCCGGCGACAATCTCCTCCGGCGAGGCGATCCCGGCCGGCACGAACAGGTTGAATGGGCCGATGGACGGAGCGCCGTTGTATGATCTTTGTGCGTTGGCAGTCGACTTGACGCCGCCGCCGACCTTGCGCGCCGTCGCGGTATCGTACTCGAACATGTTGAGCACGCCGCGGTCGATCAGCACATTGCGCCGCGTCGATAGGCCATCTCCATCGAACGGCGCCGACCCTGCCCCGCCAACCAGCGTTCCGTCGTCGATCAGCGTGACCGCCTCCGACGCGATTCGCTCGCCGATGCGGTCCTTCAGGAACGACATCCCCTTGAAGACCATGTCGCCGCTGAGCGCCGCTGCCAGCCCGGCCCATATCCGCGCCGCGACTCGGCGGTCGAATACGATGGGCGCCGTCTGCGTTGCGACCTTGCGTGCGCCGAGCTTCCGGGTAACGCGACGCGCCGCCTCCCGGCCGACCTCTTCGGGGGACGTGAGCCGGTCGAGCGCGCGAGCATACGAGTAGTCGTAGTCGACCTGCTTCTTGCCGTTCGCTTCCGCCAGCGGCTGGCAGTAGACCGAACAGGCCGAGGAGTGGTATCCGGAGGCGGCGCCACGCGAGTTTGCAAGCACCGTGTACCCGGTAGCGCTGCCGAAGCCGGCGCCCTCGGTATTGGTAACGCGCGGGTCGGCGGCGAAGGCGGCAGCCTCGCACTGCTTCGCCATCGCAATCTTCTCGACGGTCGGCAGCGCCTCAATGGTCGGATCGTAGATCTGCAGGTCCGGACGCGGCGCGGGCGCAGGGCCGTCCGGCAGGCCGTTCTCCGGCCGAGGATCCGCGGACGCGGCGAGGGCCACCGTATGCGCCGCGAGCCGCTCCAGCACCGCCCGGTCGAAATCGGACGTGGCGGCGAACGCCATCCGGCCGCCCACGAATACGCGCAGGCCCAGCCCCTTGCTGCCGGACTGCGTCAGCGTCTCGACCTCGCCCTTGCGCACCGTGACGCTGAACTCCGTGGACGTCTGCAGCATCGCGTCCGATTCTTCCGCACCTGCCTGCTGCGCCATCGCCACGACGTCCGCGGCCAGTTGTTCGTAGTCCATCTTGATTGTCCTATCGCCCGCGCGAGATAGTGCGTGATGGGATGAGCGGGTGAGGACTCGCCCGACCTGGCCGCCACGGAACATGACGCCTGGGCTGACGGGTACGGCTTTTCACCCGCTCACGCCATCACCCCATCATCCTAACGAGCGCCGGGAGCTCCCGCCAATCCGTCATCACCGCGGCGACGCCGTCCACGTCGGACTGCCGGCGCGGCGACGAGACGCGGGCCTGGATCGCCGCCGCGCCGGCCTCCATCGCCCAGCCGAGCGCGGGTGGATAGTCGTCGACGACCACGGCCTCGCGAGGAGCGACGTCCGCCGCCGCGAAGATGCGGTCGTAGTACTCTCGCCCCTCCTTCGCGCAGTCCACCAGGTCCGGCCCGTACGCAGTCCCGACGCAGGGCTCCAGCCCGGTATCCAGCAGGGCCGCCGCGAGGTACTCCGACTCCTGGCCGGAGGCGAGGTGAACGCGATAGCCGGCCTCGCTCAGCACTCGGATCGCGTCCGGCGCGCCAGGATAGAGCGCGCTGCAGCGGCGGAGCGCTTCGGTCTGCGTGCGTCGCGCCGTTCCTGCCGGGTCCGGCGGAGGCGGCAGGCCCATGCGCGCGAACATCTCGATCGCGGCGCGCTCCCGAACGGCCTCCAGCCACCCGCAGTAGCCTGCAAGCGGCCGCCCGGCGAACCGCTCGGCATACTCGGCGTCGATCCGCGCAAGCTGCTCGACGGCCGCCTGCGACCAGCGCGCCGCGTCGCCGCCGAAGCGCCCGGCCAGGAGCGAGCCCATCGCGCGCACGAACTGGCCGTGGAATGCGTGCGGGTCGTTCAGCGTTTCGTCGAAATCGATAAATACGCATCGCACCGCGGCCATACTACGGCTGCTCCCATCGTGATTGCATCCATCGGCGCTTGTCGAGTATACCTGACGCCGCGCCGCGGACTCTGGACGAACTTTCCAGCGCATGCTGTATGCATCTATAGCTCAACCGACGTGTGAGAGACGATTTTCCTGCTCGATTGGAACGGAGAGCCGTCGGCTCACTCGCCGTATCGTCAAAGCGGTGGCTTCTGGCGGCCGACGATGACTTCGCAGGGGGAGCGGTGGATGAGGGTGTCTACCAGAAAGTGGAAGCGCTCGTGCTGGTCGCCGGCGAGCGGCTCGGTGGTGGCGCCGAGGACCAAGATATCGACGGCGTAGTTCCGGGCGGCGGCCAGGATGCCCTCGGCGGCGTCGCGCACGCGCTCGACGTGCTCGCTGGCGGCCGCGCCCTCCTGCCGGGCGGCTGCAACGGCGTCGCGGAGCATCCGCTCGGCGGACTGCTCTTCGTCCACCAGCGGCGCATTCAGCGGGAGCGTGCGCGGGACCTCGAGGAAGTAGACCAGCCGGATGTCCGCCTTCGCCCCGCGGGAGAGGCGGGCGGCCAGCGCCGCGCCGTAGCCCAGCTCCATGTTCGCGACGATGGGGACGAGGACGTTGAACGTGCGCTTCGACGGGTCCACGGGGCCGGACGGCGCCTTGTCGCGGAGAGCCGCCGGCCGATTCGCCATTCGCAGCGAGGCGCGCGCCTCCTCGATCGAGTCCGCGATCGGGAGCTGCGACCGCACGCCCGGAACCGTCTTGAGCACGGCCAGGACGTGCTGCGGCAGGCTTACGACCAGGATGCGGGACTTCGCCGCCTCGATGTCCCGCATCGCCTCCAGGAACGTCTTCGCGCCGTCTTCCGAGATCGAATCGAGGTGCGAGCAGTCGACGATGATCCCCTCGGGGTGGTTCGTCAGCAGCAGGTTGGCCGCGGCTTTGATCGTCATCCACTGATTGCGGGTAAGTGACCCGGACAGGCGGACGACGTCCTCCTTCGTCTCAATGATCATGCGGGCCGCCTCCAGCGCTGGGCAATCGGCAATCGGAAGTCGGTGCTCGGTGTTTGGTGTTTGGTGTTGGGCAGGCGGCGCTGCGCATAAGCCACAAGCCACAAGCCACAGGCCACAAGCCACGATCACTCATTTGCGGTGCCTCCGGGGAGGGGATGGAGATCGTGGTGGGCGGTTTCTTCGGAGAGCGCGTCCTGCGGCGGCGGCTCGTCCATGCGCTGCAGGTAGTAGCGCACGTTGGCCACGATCACGTCCTTCCGTCCCAGCAGCGCGGCCTTCAGGATGAGGCCGCTGTTGCCGTGCAGCAGGTGGTGCCACCACTTCGTCGGGACGAACTCCGGCACGATCACGGTGACGAGGTGGTTGGTCCGCTCCTGCTGGACGGCGTCGAGGTACCGCATGATCGCGCTCACGAGCGAGCGGTAGGGCGAGTTCAGCACTACCAGCGGCACGTGCGGCGCCCACTCCTCCCACCGCTCCTTGAGCTGGCGAGTCTTCTCCGGCTCCGTTTCGATATATACGGCGCGGCAGTCCGAGGAGAGCGTCTGCGCATACTCGATCGCCGGCATGATGCCCCGGTGGAGGCCCGGAACGAGGATGAGGACGGTGTTGTGCAGGGCGGCGCGGGGCGGCGTGTAGTTCGCCATCTTGAGCTGCTGCGCCACGTCGAGGTAGTGCTTGTGGATCGCGCGGAAGATGAAGACGAACACTACGATCAGTCCGATGACCATCCAGGCGCCTTCGCGGAACTTCTCGACGGCGATGTCGATGAGCACGAGGAGCGTCGCGACCGCGCCCATCCCGTTGATGGCGGCCTTCACGCGCCATCCCCTCCCCTGCTCCTTCAGCCAGTGGACCACCATGCCGCTCTGCGAGAGGGTGAATGCCGTGAAGACGCCGATCGCGTAGAGCGGGATCAGCGCGTCGACGATTCCGCGCTTGAGCACGATCAGAGCGGCGGCGGCGATGCCGAGCAGCAGGATGCCGTTGTTGAACACCAGCTTATCACCGAGGTTCGAGAGCTGCTTCGGAACGAACCGGTCGCGCGCCAGGATGGAGGCGAGCCGCGGGAAGTCGGCGTAACTCGTGTTGGCGGCCAGCACGAGGATAGCGGCGGTGGCGATCTGCGTCAGATAGTAGGCCGCCTTCCAGCGCCCGAACTTGCCGAACACCGCGCCGGACACCTGGTCGATGACGGCGTTCGCGGTCTGCCCATCGTGCTCCCAGTAGACCACGTGCAGGTTCATGGCGAGCGCGGACACCCCCAGAAAGATCGTGCCCAGAATGACGCCCATCGCGACCAGCGTATAGGCGGCGTTCTTCGACTTCGGCTCGCGGAACGCCGGGATTCCGTTGCTCACGGCCTCCGTTCCGGTCATCGCGGAGCATCCATTTGCGAACGCCTTCGCCATCACGAGAAAGCCCACGGTGCCGAGCGAGTGCTCGGCCCTGCCGACCCAGTCCTGGTTTACGAATTCAGGATGAAGCTGCCAGTGGAAGAGCCACGGCCCTAACAGCCCGAGTCCGATCATCAGGTAGCACATCGCGACGAAGAAATAAGTCGGGATGGCGAAAAGCGTTCCGGATTCTTTGAGGCCGCGCAGGTTCGCAAGGGTCAGGAGGGCGATAAAGAGCAGGCACCAAGGCACCAGGCCCTCGAAATGGAGCCAGGCGAGATAGCGTGGGAGCGGCAGGCCGGAGAGGTTCTGCACGCCGGACGCGATGGACACGGAGACCGTCAGCACGTAGTCGATGAGGAGCGCGGCCGCGGCGATGAGGCCCGGCAGGTCGCCCAGGTTCTCGCGCGAGACGATGTAGGATCCGCCGCCGCTGGGGTAGCCGAAGATGGTCTGCCAGTAGGAGATGACGACGATCACCAGCAGGGCGACGATGAGGCCCGTGATGAGCATCGTATAGTGCTTGTACTGCTCGTGGAGCGAGGTGACGTAGAGGCCCGCGGCGCCCAGCGCGAGGATGATCTGCTGCGTGGCGTATGCGACGGACGAAATGGCGTCCGAGGCGAAAACGGGGAGGGCGAGGACCTTCGGCAGCAGCGTGTGCTCTGCGTGCTCCGTGGAGATGGGGCTGCCGAACACGATGCGGCGTAGGCGCTGCATCGCCGTGGGCCTCGGAGCGACGACGGGCGCAAGGGGCGTGTGGACCTCGTCCCGCGCGGGCGGGCTGGATGGGTTCATCGTAGTTGTACGCTCCAACGTGGCCGGCTGGGGCCGCGGACGCTATATTGCCAGACGTTGAATGTATTGCGCGTGCTTCACTAATTCCGCCAGGATTGCCATTCTCGGCAGAGCGGGCACATTATACCCTGCTCCGGCACTTTCGCCCTGCCTATCGCAGCGCGGCCCGCAAGCCGTCCAGAAGCTCCGCGGGCGCGGGCCGGTCGCCCTCGACGTGGCCCAGACGGACGGCGGGCTTCACCGCCAGCCCGTGGAAGTCCGATCCGCCGGATGTCGGCATCTCCAGGCGTCGCGCCAGCGCCAGGTAGCGCGCCGTGTCGGCCGCCGTGTGCAGGTTGTAGCGGGCTTCGATGGCGTCCATACCCAGATCCTTTAGCGACGAAATGTACGCGTCGGCGTCCGGCTCGGCCAGCCGCAGGTTGTTCGGATGCGCGAGCGACGCTGCGCCGCCCGCGCCGTGGATCAGCCGGACAGCCTCCTCGGCGGTCAGGCGGTCCCTGTCCATGTAGGCCTTGCCGCCCTTTCCCAGGTAGACGTCGAATGCCTCTTTGACGCTGCAGACGAGGCCCTTCTCCACGAGCACGCGGGCGAAATGCGGCCGCGCGACGACGTCGCCTCCAGCCGCGGCCTCCACCTCCTCCAGCGTAACGTCCCAGTGAAGTTCGGACCGCATTCGCTCGATAATACGGGCGTTCCGGCTATTTCGTTGTTCGATCACGTTCCGAAGGCGGTCGAGGAGGGCCGCATTGTCGGGATCGACGAACAGCCCGAGGATGTGGCACTGGCCACGGCCGCCCTGCGCGCCCTTCGGCGGCTCGGCGCTCAGCTCGATGCCGGGGACCACCTCAACCCCGCACGCGCGGCCCGCTGCCAGCGCCTCGTGGAGGCCCGCCGTGGTGTCGTGGTCCGTCACGGCAAGCGCGGCCAGCCCGATCTCCGCGGCCATGCGTACGAGCTCCGCCGGACTGTGCTGGCCGTCCGAGGCGGTCGTGTGAGCGTGCAGGTCGATGCCGTGCATATGCGTTCGCGGCTCCTTCGGGCAGTTGCCGCGATCTCTATTTGACGCAGCGGGCGGAGATTCCTAAGGGTTTTACCGTACGTTTGAAGGTTTTCGACGATGTGAGGCATTGAGGGAGTGATTGGGTGATTGGGTGAAATGACAGCTGGTGCTGGTTCACCCGGTCATCCCGTCACTCCCTCACCCGCCCGCGGGCGAGATCAAGCCTTCGGCGAGGAGGTGTGCGAGGATGCGGTCGATCGAGTCGTCGATGGTCTCCTGGCTGGTGCGCGCGGTGACCTCCGGCGCGGTCGGAGGCTCGTAAGGATCGGAGACGCCGGTGAAGTGGGTCAGCTCGCCCGCCAGCGCGCGCCGGTAGAGGCCCTTGACGTCTCGCTCGGCCACCGCCGCGAGCGGAGCGTCAGCGTAGATCTCGATAAAGGGCACCCCGTCCGCGGCGGCCTCGCGGCGGATTTCGTCGCGAACGTCGCGGTAGGGCGAGATGGCGGCCGTGATGGCGATCACGCCGTTTCGCGCGAGCAGCCGCGCCACCCAGCCGATTCGGCGCACGTTGGTATCCCGGTCCTCCCTGGAGAAGCCGAGGCCCTTCGACAGATGCGTGCGCACCTCGTCGCCGTCCAGCAGCTCGGAGCGGTAGCCGCGCGCCCGGAACTCCGCGTGCAGCCGCTCCGCGAGCGTGGACTTGCCGGCGCCGGACAGCCCCGTGAACCAGAGGATGAACCCGCGGTGCCCGCTCACGCGCCTGCCCCCGTCTCTGATTCTTTCTCACGCGAAGATCGCAGAGATGCGAAGAGCTCAGCCCGACCACCGAACACCGACCACCCAACACCGAACCCCGAACCCCGAACACCGAATACCGACCGCCCGACCACCTGAGTACCCGAATATCCGAATATCGGAACACCCGTATGCCCGACCATCCGGACACCTCCAGCCGTCGCGCCCGCGAACCAGCGGAACTTCCCGCCCGCCGGCCCAGTATTGAATCCCAGCGCGGGATTGTACTATTATCCAATAAGAATAGTCAAGATTAACGGCAGGGGCGAAAGTATGGCGGCTATGGGCGCGACACTATCGGCAGATGCGCTGCGGCAGGCGAGCGAGCGCATGGAGAACTGGTCGCCGGAGGAGATCCTCCGGTGGGCGGTGGAAACCTACGGCTCCGGCCTTGCGTTTGCAACGGCGTTCGGCGTCGAGGGATGCGTGCTGCTCGCGATGCTGGCCGGCATCTCCGGCGGCCGGGATGTTCGCGTGTTCAACCTGGAGACCGGCTACCAGTTCCCGGAGACGCTGGCGCTCCGCGAGACGATCCGCGAGCGATATGGAATTGAAGTGGAGTACGTGCGCGCCCGCGAGAGCGCTGCGGAGATGGAGGCGCGCTTCGGTGGGCCGATCTACGGCCGCGATCCGGACGCGTGCTGCCGGATTCGAAAGGTCGAGCCGCTGCGCGATGCCCTGCGCGGCCACGCGGCCTGGATGAGCGCCATCCGCCGGGACCAGACGCCGGACCGCGCGCGCGTCGCGATCACCGAATGGGACGCCAAGTTCGAGCTTGTGAAGGTGAGCCCGCTCGCCAACTGGACGAAGGGCGACGTCTGGGCCTACGCGCAGATCAACGAGGTGCCGGTGAACCCGCTGCACGAGCGAGGTTATTCGAGCATCGGCTGCTGGCCCTGCACGCGCGCCGTGGCGGCGGGCGAAGGCGATCGAGCGGGCCGGTGGGCGGACTTCGCCAAATTGGAGTGCGGCCTGCACAGCCGTGGGTCGTGATCTGCAGCTAGTGGTTTGTGGCTTGTGGTGGGCGGATTAGTGGGCGAGCGCGCACCACGGTCTTGCTTGACAGGTTTCCGGCGCACTGGTACACTACTTGGGTTGGGCGGGCCCATAGCTCAACGGCAGAGCGCCCGGCTCATAACTGGTTGGTTACTGGTTCGAATCCAGTTGGGCCCATGAACCGTCTTGGACCTCGATTGTCCCCTGGAACGCCTCCATCGTCCCGCTGAATTAAGCCCGCTCGCTTGTGAATTTTTTCGCAAGGACGTATTGCGTTTTCCCACAAAGTGTGTTATGCTAACCCAAGCTTAGAGTGACAGGCCTGTCGATGCTGACGGCCGCCCGGATTTCCTCTGTCGGGCCATTACGCCCATCGCGTGACCTCCACGTTTGGATTCTGGTGGCCCGGACGCCCCCCAACGATCGCTTGAAACGCGCGAATCCCGCCTGCCGATGCCGTCGTTTCCCGGGCGCGAAATCGCCAGCCGCCGACCGCTCGGTCTGGCCGCGAGCCTCTCCACGAATATTAGACGTAAGGATCGACAATCCGATATGCCGGCACCTCCGTCCAGACGCTGGCCGACAAACATTCTGCGGGTCCTGATCGCCGGTGCGGCCGTTACGGGCGCGGGCGCCGCGCTCTCCGGCCGGGCGCAGATCGCCGCCCTGCGCGACCCGCGCGAGGAGCATCTGCGGAATGTCCGCCAGCTAACCTTCGGCGGCGAAAATGCCGAAGCTTACTTCAGCAACGACGGCCGGCGGCTGACGTTTCAGAGCCAGCGCGACGGATACGACTGCGATCAGCAGTACGTGATGGCGACCGACGGCGGCGGCGTGCGGCGAATCAGCACGGGGACGGGCCGCACGACCTGCGGCTGGTGGATGAAGGGCGACCGGCGCATCCTGTTCTCTTCGACCCACGAGGGCGATCCCAAGTGCCCGCCCAAGCCGGACTACTCACACGGCTACGTTTGGCCGGTCTACCCGACCTACCGTATCTACACCGTCAAGCCGGACGGGACGGATCTGAAGCCGCTCTACCCGCGCACGCTGAAACCGGGGGAGCTCTCTGGATACAACGCCGAGTCGGTCGTTTCGCCCGACGGCGCGAGAATCGTGTTCACCAGCGACCGGGGCGGCGATCTCGATATCTGGGTGATGAACAGCGACGGCACGAGCCCGAAGCAGTTGACGCATACGCTGGGCTATGATGGCGGCCCCTGGTGGTCGCCGGACGGCACGAAGATCTGCTATCGCGCTTACCATCCGGAGACGCCGGAGGAGATCGCCGACTACAAGGCGCTCCTGAAACAGCACCTCATCCGGCCCACGACGCTGGACCTCTATGTTATGGACGCCGATGGATCGCACGGTCGCCGCATCACGGACGACCGCCGCGAGAACATCGCAAGCTTCGCGCCTAGCTGGACGCCGGATGGCAAGAGCCTCGTGTTCGCCTCGAACCGGGCCGATCCGCAGCGCAGAAAGTTCGAGGTCTACAAGATCGGCCTCGATGGGAGTGGTCTGGAGCGCATCACGTACGGTGACCAGTTTGACGGCTTCCCGACGTTCAGTCCGAATGGGAAGCAGCTCGTCTGGGCATCCAATCGGAACGGCAAGCAGCCGCACGAAACCAACCTGTTCATCGCGGACTGGAAACCTTAGCGGAACGGACCCGCCGATCGGCGCGGCCGGCCCGCACGTCATGGGGAGCTGCAACAACACCATGCTCGAGGAGATCAAATCGCTGCTGACGGCCCGGTATGGCGAGCGCTGGCTTAACAGCGTGAACAACCAGAACGGCATCGCCGAGGACCTCTCGATCTTCGAAAAGGACGCCGTGCGCATCAACCGCAAGTTCGGCCTGGCCGGCCGCGGGATGTGCCTCTCCTCGGAGACGGAGGTCATCGCGCGATACGAGGTAGTGCGCACCGCCAACTCGCTGTTCGATCTGGACGCCCTCTTCTACAACTGGTGGGGCCACCGCGCCTCCGAGAACATCAGCTACGTGCAGCGGGAGATCGCCGACGACGAGCTGATCTACCACTTCATCACCGGCACGCCCACCCACGGGCACTCCGGCCGCATCATCCTGATGGGCCGCGAGGTCCGCAACGTCATCCACAAGCGCTGGGAGCGGCGGATCAAGAAGCTGGAGACGCCGGACAGCATCCCGCACGAAGAGGCGCAGCCCGCCGACAAGTCCGCCAACAACTGACGGCGTCCGCGCAGCGCCCGCATCATATTCCCGGGAGCAGGGCCACGGGGTCATACTCCCAGCCAGTGATGGCCGTTCGCGGCCGGTGCGCTCCTTCTGTGCTAATCATTCGACCTGCCCGAGGGCCGCGCCGCCTTCGGAGAATCCTCGCTCGCTCGATGGCTACCCTATGTTGCAGCCATCATTTGTTGCAGCCATCATTTCCGCATGCCGCTGGGCGCTGGCTCGCTGGCACAGAGGCGCGCGCCACCTCTGCTCGTGCCTGCGACGCCCATGTTCTCGCCGGTCGCATCCCTTTTAGCGGCGACAGCGCCGATAACTGGACCTGCGGCGCCCGTTTCAACGGCTGCGGCGCCGACTTCCGCAATTGCGATGCCCATCTCTGCGGCTGCCGCGCTTGATCGCTTGCCCCCAATGCTTGCTCTCCCTCAATGTTCATGGCTGGCGTGCTTGCTCGATCACGCGCGTTGACACACCCCCGATCTCGCCGTATAATCACTGCATCTCTTAAGTCGCGGAGGCTCCGAATTGCCGAGCCCGTTTCCTGGAATGGACCCCTACCTGGAGCATCCTGCTCGCTGGCAGGGCGTCCATAACAAGCTGATCACCCACGTAGAAGAGGCGCTCAACGCCGTTCTGCCGGCCGGGTATGTCGCCAATGTCGAGGCTCGCTGCTATATCGAGGCAATGCCTGGAAGTCTGGCCGGCGGACCGGTTCGGCCAGACGTCTCTGTCACGAGGTCGGCAACGGCCGCACACGGATCGCGGGCCGGCGCCGCGGAGCTCGAGCCCGCCGCAGGCTCGTTCATCGTCGCTGCGCATCCGCCGGAGATACGTGAAGCCTACGTGGAGATCGTCGATGCTGCGGACCGCGCACGCGTGGTGACCAGTATCGAGATTCTGAGCCCCACGAACAAAAGCGCGCGTGGGAGGGGCCGCCGGCTATACCTTCGGAAGCAGCGAACCGTGCTGCAGAGTCCGACTCACCTGCTGGAGGTCGACTTGCTGCGCGATGGGCTGCACACTGTCGCCGCTCCGTTGGAACACGCTGAGACGTTTCGGTCCGACTACCTTGTCTGCCTACACCGGTCTTACCAGCCGGCGCAATTCCAGGTGTGGCCGTTTACAGTCCGCGATCCGCTGCCAGCCATTTGGGTGCCACTGGACCAGGGAATTCCAGAAATCGGCTTCGCGCTTCAGCCGCTTTTCGATGTGTTTTACGACGCCGGCGCCTACAGGAAGAAGACCGACTACACCATGGAGGCCGAGCCACCGCTGGCACTGGCCGACGCGAGCTGGGCCGCGTCGCTGTTCGCCAATCGCGCCGGCGCGTGAACCCGCATTGCTTGCTGTTGGCTGGCAGACACGCGGGCCTGTCCCCCCGCCAACTCGTCCGGTGAGCACGGAGTCATGGATTGCCAGCCCGTCCGATTGGCGCTGAGTACCGACTGCCTCCTCGTCCGATGGTAACGCGGGCTAGCGCGTCCGAGCGGCGGAGGGCCTGGCCGACTGTCTGCTCATCCGGTTGGTGCGGGGCTTGGCCGCGTGCACGTACGATCGGTGCGGCGGCGTGGCGCGGCAGTAGGCTCGTGAGGTGGGCGCACCGGGCAGCCCGACCGCTGTCCAGTTGGCAACTCGCGGGGTTCCGATTGTCGGCTGAGTTGGCTTGCGCGAACTGCCGGGCCCGCGGGGTCGGATCGGTCGGATAACACGTCGGTCGATGCCGCAGGCAGCGAAGCGTCTGGGCTACGCGGCCCTGCGCGCGGTAAGGGAAGCGAGGTTGGCGCGGGCGATGGCGTTGTCCGGCTCCAGCGCGGCCGCCTGCGCGAACAGCTCCGCCGCCTCGGCCGTTTCACCGCAGTCCCGCAGCTCCACGGCAAGGTTGACCATCGCGTCGACGAACTGCGGGTTGATGCGGAGGGCGTGGCGGAACTCCGCGATCGCCTCGCGGGTCCGCCCGCCGGCCGCAAGCGCGCCGCCAAGGTGATTGCGGATATCCGCGTAGTTGGGGTTCAGGACCAGCGCCTTCTCGTACTCCGCGGCCGACTCCACGAACATCCCGCGCCGCGCCAGATCGTCCCCGAGCCGGTAGTGGAAGAGAATATCGTCCACCTCTGTCAGGGAGACCTGCTCGAACGACTTGAGCGCTCCCTCGTGGTCGCCGGCGCGGTCCAGCCGCATGGCGGCCTCGAAGACCTCCGTGCGAAACCCCGGCTCGAGCTCCAGCGCATGCTCCAGCGAGCTCAGGCCCACCTCGCGGCTGCCCAACTGGTACGAGATAAGGCCGAGATAGAAGTGCGCCTTGGCGAACTTGGGGTTGATATCCAGCGCGCGCTTGATCGCATTGCGCGCCTCCTGGAAGCGGCCCAGGGCGCGGACGGACAGCGCGAAGTAGAAGTGCAGGTCGGGGTAGTGCGGGTTGATCTCGAGAGCGCGCGCGAAGAACGTCTCCGCTCGCTCCCACTGCTCGAGCTTCAGCGCTGCGTGGCCCAGATGCGCATAGGACTCCGCGGCGTAGAACTCGGCCAGGCGGTCCGTGAACTTGTCCTCGCGGCCGCCCCGCGCCTTGCGCGCCAGGTCGAACTCGGCGACCGCCTCTTCGTAGAGCCCATGGTCGAACAGGCGGATGCCTCTGTCGTAGTGCGCGTTGCGCCCAAAGCCGAGCATCTTGTCGAGCAGAGACATTGCAGAACCTCCGAAATCGGACGCCCGAAGTGGCTCGCCCATCCGGGCGCCCGATTTCGGACGGTCTATTTGAGCGCCGCGGTGGTGCGCCCGATGCAGTGGTATTCGAATCCCAGGCGTCGCAGCTTGACCGGATCGTAGATGTTTCGCCCGTCGAACAGCAAAGGCGATTTCATCAACGTCTTAATTCGTTCCATGTTTAGGAGCTTAAATTCATTCCATTCCGTGACGACGACCAGGAGGTCGACATCCTCGGCGGCTCCGTAGGCGTTGTGCGCATAGCAGATCTGCGGGAAGATGCGCCGGGTATTCTCCATCGCGATCGGATCGTAGGTCTTCACGTCCGCGCCCTCGGCGAGCAGCGTGGTGATGATCTCGACCGACTTCGCGTCGCGCATGTCGTCCGTGTTCGGCTTGAACGCGAGGCCGAGCACACCCACCGTCTTGCCCTGGAAGGATCCGCCAACGGCCGTGCGCATCCTGTCGATGAAGCGGACGGCCTGCTCCTTGTTGACCTGGATCACGGAGCTGAGCAGCTTGAAATCGTAGCCGTGCTTCTCCGCCGTGCGCAGGAGGGCGCTGCTGTCCTTCGGGAAGCAGGACCCACCGTAGCCGAGGCCCGCGTTGAGGAACGCCGCGCCGATGCGATGGTCGTATCCCATTCCCTTAATGACCTGCAGCACGTCCGCGCCCACCACGTCGCAGATGTTGGCGACCGAATTGATAAAGCTGATCTTTGTGGCCAGGAAGGCGTTGGACGCGTACTTGATCATCTCCGCGCTGGCGACGTCCGTGATGAGCATCGGCCGCTCCAGCGGCGCGTAGAGCTCCAAGATCTTCATCGCGACGACCTGGTTGGGCGCGCCGATGACGATCCGGTCCGGCTCCAGCGTGTCTTTGATCGCGCTTCCCTCGCGCAGGAACTCCGGATTGGAGACCACGTCGAAATCGACATTGCGGCGCCGGTTTGTCTCGATGATCTCGCGGACCATATTTCCGGTCCCGACCGGAACTGTCGATTTGTTGACGATCACCTTGTAGCGATTGAGCGACCGCGCCACACTCATGGCCGCGCTCTGGACGAAGCTCATATCCGGGTCGCCGGACTCCAGCGGCGGCGTTCCGACGCAGATGAACACGACGTCGGAGTGCTCGACGGCCTCGGTGATGTTCCCGGTGAACGTGAGGCGGCGGTCCTCCACATTGCGCTTTACCAGCTCCTCGAGGCCGGGCTCGTAGATCGGCATCTCGCCCCGCTGGAGCATCGAAATCTTGTCGGCGTCGTTGTCGACGCAGATGACCTCATTTCCGAGATCGCTGAATACGCATCCGGTGACGAGGCCGACGTAGCCCGTTCCGATAACGCAGATATTCATGTTCGCTTGTCCTTCCGCAAAGATATTATCGGTTCTGCCAAATATCCGATTTAGGTAATTCTCACCGAACTCGGTCGAACTTCGGTCAACTATTGGATGCACAAATTGTGCCAGCCAGCCGATGCCACGAAACGAGCGCCCGGTTGCTCGTGGAGCGAAACCATTTACCTTCTCGTGCAAATAATCTTGCAAATATAATTGCAACGAGCGATTAGTAGGGTAAAATGTGCCGTCTTGTGGTGAATGCAAACGTTTTATCAGAACCAAGAATCGTGTTGCTTGTGAACCGGCAATCCATTGCCCTTCCGCTTTGCACAGTTTCGAAGGCTCCCACTGCTTGCGTCCCGCTAAGACGGTCCGGCCTGCCCCTTTTGTCCGCGGGCCTGGGCGGAGCGATTGTGCTCCGCTCGTACAGTTCCCTATTGCGGGACAGTTCAGAAAGGAGCCATTTAACCATGGCAACGCGAATCTATGTGGGCGGCCTGCCCTACTCCGCAACCGAGGATGACGTCCACAAGCTGTTTGCCACGCATGGCACCGTCACTTCGGCCACGATCATCACCGACCGGTATACCGGCCAGGCGAAGGGCTTCGGTTTCGTGGAGATGTCCACGGACGACGAGTCCAAGGCGGCGATCGCCGCGCTGAACGGCACGCAGATGGGTGGCCGCACACTGACGGTGAACGAGGCGAAGCCCCGCGAGGAGCGGCCTCGTTCGGGCGGCTACCGCGAGGAGAAGCGCAACGACTACAGCGACGGTCACGGCCGCTGGTAAGCGTTTGCGTGCTCGGGTGACGAAAACACTCGCCGCGGAAGCGCTGCCGTCCTGAGGATAGGTGCTCGGGCGACGAAAACACGCGCCGCGGGAGTGCGGCCGTCCTGCGGATAGATGCTCGGGTGTTGAAAACACCCGACTCGAAAGTGCGGCCGTCCTGCGGACGGTAGACCGGCCGAGCCGGTGGCGCCCGCGTTTGGCGCGCAAGCGCGCTTACGGGCGTTGTGCTTTCGACCCGCGGCCAGACTCGAAAGTAAGGCCCGCCGTCCCGATGCAATTCGGGACGGCGGGCCTTTTGGATCGAAGGAATGGCGAGATCCGTTAGGACGCATTCGGCAATGGACCTCTCTCGCGGCCAGAGAACATACCTTGGAGCGCTCCTCGTCTGGCTGGGGCTGACGACCTCCGCCGTGCTCGCGCTGTCGTTGCGCAGCCCGGTCCACAGGGCGGTGATCTGCATGGCGACGGGCATGATCCTGCTCTGGATCGTGCTGGGCGGCGCGCTCATGGTGCGATTCCGCGCGCCGATCGTGACGTGGGTACGCGCGATCCCACTCGATTGGCGGCTGAAATTCGTGCTGTTCTGCACTGTGCTCGCGATGACCGAGGAGGCGATCACCACGCTGATGACCAACGCCGCACCGCTTTTCGGCGTGCGGTACGGCCAGGCGTATATAACTGCATCCGGAAATTACCTGGACGTCATCACGCTGCACAGCGTCAGCATCTTCGTGTCGCTGTTCGTCGGCTGGGCGGTCATCCTGTGGCGCCGCGCATTCTCGCCGTTCGCCGTGTTTGTGCTTTTCGGCATCACCGGGACGCTGGCGGAGATGGCGTTCGGCGGGCCGCAGCATATTCTCGAATACGCGATGTGGAGCTACGTGTACGGTCTGATGGTGTGGCTTCCGGCGTGCGCCGTACCGCAGGAGCGCGGCGCTCTCCCTCCTCGCTGGTGGCACTATCCACTCGCGGTGTTCGCGCCGTTCCTCTTCATCGTGCTGTTTCCGCTCGCGGGAATTATCACCGTGGTCGCCACGCGTGGCCATGGCGGCCACCCCTCGATCCACTTCCCGCCGCTCCGCTGATGCAGCGACGTACCCGTCTTCGTGCCGCGGAGCAGCGCTGTCAAGACCCGTTAGGACAGGAGGAATGGAATGCGGTACAATCCTTCAGCCTGGCTGCCCGGTGCCGGCGCAAGGCGCCGCTCCGGATTGCCGTGGCGGGCTCACGCTGACCCGACTATCCTGGCGCTCGGTGGTTCCGCGCTATGCCCCTC
>DATGJU010000315.1:0-3002 GCA_035295045.1 Chthonomonadaceae bacterium | reverse complement strand
CGTTGCCGTCGTGCCGGGCGATGACAGCGACCAGCAGGCGACGCTGGCGGAGGCGAATTTCCGCCTGCAGATCGGTAAGCGCTGAATCGTGGCCCTGGGCAATGTCGGGAGGTACCGCAACTGGCTTTTCCTCCTCGGCGGCGTCGTCTGTCTTTCGGCGCTCGGGAGCAAGCTGAAGGGCACGTCGCCCGAGAGCGCGCTCGCCATCTGGCGAAAATCCCTCATTAGCGATACCGAAACGCCGATGCGCGCGGAGATCACGATGACGCAGCGCCGGCACGGCCAGACCTTTACGACGAAGGCGCACATGGTGCGGGGCGCGCACGGCCGCTATCGGATGGAGTACGTGTTGCCGGCCGAGGCGCGGGGCCGAATCGTCTTCTCAGACGGGCAGACCAACTGGCAGTACGAGCCGACGCAGAACGTGATCGCCAGGACGGAGCTGCCGGTCCTGCCGGACGCTGACCGCGCGCTCGAAGGGCTCATCGAGGCCAACTACCGCATCGTCCTGGTCTCCAGCCACGAGGCCGCCGCCGACCGGCCCGTCTACCTTGTCGATCTGCTGCCACGGCATGCCGGCAAGAGCAGCCAGCGCCGGTGGATTGACCGACAGTCGTACAAGACCCTCCGGCTCGAGACCCGATACACGGACGGCATCCTCGCCCGAAGCATGACTTACGACCAGATCGCCCTGCCGGCAGTCGTCACCGATGCCGACTTCCAGCCGATGCGGGCCAAGAGCGTGCGGATGGTCAGCGCGCCAACCTCGGCGCCGGACAGGCGCCGGAATGATTTCAGCCGTACTGCCGCGTCGCTCGACCTGAAGCCCCAACTGGCGCTCGGATTCAAGCTTATCGAGATCAGCTCCAGCACGGTCAGCGACGCCCCGGCGTCCCAGCTTCTGTACTGCGACGGAATCGAGACCGTCTCGATCTTCGTACAGGGCGGCCGCTCCGACATCGCCGCGACGCCGTCGAACTGGCAGCGTCTGGCGATCCGCGGCGTCCCCGTCTTCCAGAACATCGACGGCCACTTGAACACGCTCGTATGGGTAAGAAACGGCCGGCGCTACACGGCAGTCTCGCACCTTGTCCCGCAGGCGCTCCAGGCCGTCGTCACCGGTCAGATGCCGTAGGCGGCGGCCTGAGGCGACCGCCGTCCACCATAGTCGCGCTTCCGCGAAACGCGCTACTGTTCCAACGGGAGACATCGATGCGAGTTGGCGCCATCACGCTCCTCCTCCTGGTGATTCCGATCTTCATTATAGCGTTCGCGGTTGGAATCCGCATGGCGATGCCGGGCGCCATTGCGGGCTGGAAGGCGCAAGGATTGCTCGAGCCGCCGGCTGCGTGGCAGATCGGATCCGATTTCTCGGAGTTCGTCCTGCACAGGTGGTTCTTCTGGCTGCCTCTGTATGCGGCCGTCAGTGTGACGGTACGGTCGCGTCTGGCCCGTTGAGGGCGCGCGTCCCGCAGCCGACGCTGCGTCGAGCGCGCGATCACAAAGGGGACTCAACAAATGACCCGACCAACGGAGCAAGCAAGACTTCGCCGCCATGTCCTGGTCGCCACGTTGGCCATGACTACGCTTTCCGGCGCGGTCTCCGCCTCGAGGGCTGCCGCCGCCGCTCGACACCAACCCCCGCATGCCGAGAGGATCGCCGTCCGCACAGCCACGCCGCCGATCCATCACCCCCTCACCCCATCACGCGCTCACCGGCTCACGAGCCACCGGCTCTTTGCATCTACCCGCATACCGGTGGACCGGATGCTCGCCCGTCCCTATGACTCGGAGGTGCCGTTTGGCGCGAGCGGCGACACACTCTGGGCGACCAGCCCCCAGGGCTGGGCCTTTCGCGAAGGCGTCAACTATCTCTACTACACGAACAGCAACGTGTTCGACCTGGCCGTAACGGCCGGCGGCGTTCCGTATGACGTCGGCAAGGCTTGGTATACGCCCAGCCACGTCCACATGGCCGGCGCGCCTGACTACGGCGGCCACATGTCCGCCTCCGCCTCGTTCACCTATACCATCGACGGCGAGGACCGGCCGCTGACGAAGCCGTTCCGCCGCGAGAAGCGCTGGACCTGCTGGAGCAGCGGGCGCCGCGAGGACTGGTACGCCGTTCGGCTCGGCGGACCGCGGATCGTGACGGGCGTCGATCTCTACTTCTACGACGACCAGCCCGTCGGTGGCTGCGCGCCGCCGGAGAGCGTCCGCGTCGAGGCGCGGTCCGGCGCGACGTGGCGGCCGGTCGAGATCGCGCCGCTGGCTCCGAAGCCGGACCGCAACGCGATCGCATTCCGCATGCCGGAGCGGGCGGAGGAACTGCGCTTCACGTTCCGACACCGCGGCGCAGACAAATATACCGGCCTCTACGGCGTCGATCCACGCATGACCGTCCCGCCCGACGCTCTTCGCGCCGCAACGCACTCTGCGCCGCTGAACGTGGAGGGCGACAAGTGGATCTCCGAGGACGATGTGCTGGTCTCGCGCATCAGCGTAATCAACACGACCGCGCGCCCCCAGCACGTAACGGTGACGATGGAATCGCCGCTGGCCACAGCAGGTCAGGGTGTGGATGGCGAAACGCGAATCTCCGGCTTTCGCGTCTTTTTGCGCGGCGGCGGCGACTCGGTTACCAATGGCCGCAGCTTCGCCGGCGTGCTCCGGCCCCGAGAGCGGCGGAGCTTCACCTTCGCCGTTGCGGCAAACGCCTCGGCGGAGCGGGCGGACTCGGCGCTGGCCCGAGTGCTCGCGGACCCCGATCCGGTTCGTACGCAGGAGCGCGCCTACCAGGGCTGGTTCGACGCCAATACCGCCGGCTTCCTCTGCAACGACCCGGCGGTCACCAAGATGTACTACCATCGCTGGTACAACGTCAAGAAGAACAGCATGAACCCTCGCCTCGGCCGACTGCAGCATCGCGCCTTTGCGGAGGGACGCTGGACGGCCGACTGGTACGCGAACGTGATCTCGTACGGCGCCGGGCATCAGATTCG